>NZ_LWFX01001063.1:0-6631 GCF_001635175.1 Alcanivorax sp. HI0083
GTGGCCGCCCGCTATGATGAACAACACTTGGCCCTGCTGCTGCCCTGCACCGCCACGGCCGCCGCCGAGCAGCTGCTCAATGATCTGCGCGACCGGCATCCGGGCCTGCGCGCCGCCGTAATGACCCTGACCGATGGCGACGCCGCCCTGGAGCAGGCGTTCTCTCACCTGCAGACGTCCATGGCCCGCACCACGGAAGAAGATAACCACTGGCTGGCCCATGCGCCGCCGATGAACTGAGCCAGCCACGTCGCACGTCTGACGCCACAGGCCTTGACCTAACCCGCGAGGGAAGTCAGGCCTGTCACCGCAAGGCACCTGAAACAAATAAAACACGCTTCGCTCACACAGCCTTGTCGGCCTTTGCGCTAAACTGATCTAAATAATGACAAGGCATCCCTATGCCCCTTCGCACCGTTTTCACCACTTTGCTCGCCGGCCTGCTGACCACCCTGGGCACGCTAGCCCAAGCCGCCGACAGCCCCAGCGCGCGCATTGTCGGTGGCAACCAGGCCCCTGCTGATCGCTGGCCGTGGATGGCACAACTCGCCATCGACGACCCCAATCTTCCCGGCGGCTATCTGCTCTGTGGTGCCAGCCAGCTCAGCCCCCGCTGGGTACTCACCGCTTACCATTGCACCCAGTACCAGAATGATGCCCTGGCCACGGCCAATCGCATGTTTGTTTATATCGGTGAAACCGAACGCAAAGGCACCTCACCTCAACCGGGGCGCATTCCGGTAGAAGCGATTTACCGCCATGCGAACTTCAATAATTTTTCCTTTGCGCACGATCTTGCCCTGTTGCGTATTCCTGCCACCAGCAACAACCAATGGCCGAGCCTGGCGGACAACGGTACCTTTGCGGAACTGGAAGGCCGTTCATTGAATCAACGTGACGAAGCAGTAACCGCCTTGGGTTGGGGCCAGACGGGCAGCGGCGACCTCAGTGTCTTTCTGCGCGAAGTGCAACTGGATTACATCCCCAAAAATACCTGCCAGAGTCTTTCCACCCTGATCATTCCCGATTCAACCATCTGCGCGGCAGAGCTGAATCCGGTCAACAATATCAACCAGGACACCTGCTTCGGCGACAGCGGCGGCCCCCTGTTTATCGGCGAAGAGCCCAACCCCTGGCTGGTCGGCCTGACCAGCTTTGGCCTGGAAAACTGTGCGTCTGGCGCCCCCGCCGGGTACAACCACGTCACCAAAGAAATTGCAGAAATCGAGCGGCTGACCACGCAAGGCGGCGTACCGCTGGTGGATATGACCATCAGCGGTGGTACGACGCGCCACTATCAACCCCTAAACGGCACCCAGACCATCACCGCTACCCTGCGCAACAACAGCACCCGCAATACGGCCACCAACGCCACCGTGAGCCGCTCGCTCATCGGCAGCCTGACCACCAGCGCCCACTTTGACTGGAACGGCTGCAGCACCCTGATCTCTGCCAGCCGCTGTACCGTGGCCAGCAACCTGGCCGCGGGCGCTTCCCGCACAGGTAACGTGGCGGTGACCGACAGCAGTGGCACCGACCAGGTCGTCACCCTCACACTCAGCGCCAGTGCCGATGAAAACGACTACCGCCGCCGCAACGATAGCCTCACGCAGGAAATTGTTTTTTCCGACAATCCCGACCTGGCCCTGTCCGCCGCCCAACAGACCAGCAGCCCCACCCGAGCCACAGTAGCGCTAACCCTGAGCAATCACTCTCCGCTGAATGCCGCCACCAACACCGGCATCAGCTTCCCGCTCCCCGCCAATACTCAACTGGTCAACGGCCCGGCACTGGGCTGCCAACAAAGCAACCCGGTGTACTGCCCTGTCGGCAACCTCAGCCCGGAACAAAGCGAAATCCTGACACTGGAGTTCACCACTGACACCGGCATCAACCAGGCTTTCACCTTCACCGTCAACGCCGACCAAAACGACATCCCCGGCGACACCGATACACAGGCGGATGTCACCGTGCAGTACAACGCCACCGTCAACACCGCTGCAAGTGACAGCAGCGGAGGCGGAGGTGCGTCACTGTGGCTGGGGCTCATGGCGATGCTGCTGGGCGTGCGCCGACAGCGCAACTGACTTGTCTGCCTGTCACCGCACCTTTATTCTTCCCGGTTTACTGATCAGCACACTGGGGAGACATACGTGAAGGCCAAGCCAAGTTATCGCGCCGACATCGAAGGCCTGCGCGCACTGGCCGTCATCCTGGTGATCCTGTACCACTATCAGGTGCCGGGCATTACGGGCGGCTTTATCGGTGTCGATGTCTTCTTCGTCATCTCCGGTTTCGTCATCACCCAGCTACTGGAGCGGGCCTTCCAGAAAGGAACTTTCCGGTTTCGCGATTTTTATGCCCGCCGTATCCGCCGCCTGGTGCCGGTGTTTCTGCTGGTCTCCACCGCCACCTTCCTGATGATCTCGCCGTTTTATATCGGCGACGCCTACTATATTTTTGCCAAAAGCTGGATGGCCTCACTGATCGGGCTGAGCAACCTCTACTACTTCAACGAGCTCACCCAGTATTTCGCCCCGGAAACCCTGTCGCTTTCCCTGCTGCATACCTGGTCGCTGGCCGTGGAGGAACAGTTCTATCTGCTTTGGCCTGCCTCCCTGTACCTGGCCTATCGTTTCGGCAAAGGCCGCAACGCCCACTGGCCATTCCGTATCACCCTGGTGGCCACCTTTGTGTTATCGGTCTATATGGCCAGCGCCCACCCCGCCGCTGCCTACTACCTGCTGCCCGCCCGCCTGTTTGAATTCATGCTCGGTACCGGCGTCGCACTATTCAGCCAGCAGTTACCTCGCCTGAACCGGGGCAGCGCCGAAACCCTGGCGCTGATCGGCCTCACCCTGATTGTGGCCACCGCCCTGTTGATCACCAAGCACGATCACTTCCCCGGCTATAACGCGCTGTGGCCCACCCTCGGCACCGCCATGGTCATCTACGCCGGCCTGCATCAGCCTGGCACCTTCACCGCACGGCTGTTGAGCCTGCCAGTGATGGTTTTTCTGGGCGGCATTTCCTATTCCCTTTACCTGTGGCACTGGCCACCGGTGGCGCTGATGCATTACCAGCTTATCGAGCTGACCTGGTTGAACCGGTTGCTGCTGATGGCTGGCGTCGTCGTCCTGTCCTGGCTCAGCTTTCGCTTCGTGGAAAACCGTTACCGGCACCGGGAGTGGAGCTTCAAGAAATCATTCCTGATCTTCATCCTGGCGCCGCTGATTGGCATCTGGGCAATCCAGTCCACCATCCGCATCGCCGACGACATCAGTTTCCGTATTCCCGAAGAGCGCCGCGAACTGTACAAGATTATCGCCAACAACAATCCGGCAGACCTCTACAAACGCTGCTTCAAAGGCGAGCCAGTGGAATTCAACAGGAGCGACGCCTGCCTGTTCGGCGCCGAACCGGAAAACGGCCAGCCCAACAGCATGTTGATTGGCGACTCCCACGCCATCGCCCAGATCGGCTTTATCGAACAGCTACTCAAGGGCACAGACTATTCCATGCTGATGGTCACCCGGGCCTCAACCCCATTCCTGCCCCCGGCCATAGCGAAAAAAGTCCAGGCCTCAGACCCAACCAAAGTGGCTCGTAACCAGGCCCTCAGCGACTACCTGAGCCAACGCCCCATGACAGTCTTCATCGGTGCCTGGTGGAATTCGTACCTTAAGTCTCAAAGTTATCAACGCCACTTCGTAGACACCATCGGCTGGCTGAAAGATCAGGGGCACACCGTCATCGTGATGGAAGACGTGCCCGAGCTGCCCTCTTCCTCTTACGCAGAATGCCTACTGAAAAACATGGACGATTGCACGATCAGCGCTGCTGGCGTAGAAGGCTCACTCGACAATTTTTACCGGTACAAACAAGCCGTCCAGCAGCACTACCCGGACGTGCAGTGGCTTAACCCCAGAAAAGTGCTGTGCGATGGCGAACGCTGCCAGACCGTCCTGAACGGCATCCCGCTCTACCGCGATGAAAGCCATCTGAATAACGTGGGCGGGATTGAAATTGGCAAGGAATACCTGAAGCGATTCGGCAATCCGCTACCCGGCGCCCAGCACTAACCCCCTGGACCTGCCTCTGTCAGCGGTTCTGTCAGCACAACAGAACCGCGCCCCCTCTCCCTAGTAACCAGTTTTGACTGTCGATGTGCTCGGCGCCCTCCTCTCCTCACTTTTCCCCTGCAAAAAGGGTCGCGAATACGTGACAAGCATCACAATCTCTTTCGCCAAAAAAAAATCACCCTGATTTGTAAGTCTTTGCTGACAGGAAAAAACGCTCAGCACCTTATACTCCCCGCCCGATGAAAAACGCCGAATGCAAGACACAGGGGAATTATAGTGAGAAATCAGTGGTATCGTATTAGTCGCGCTGTTATTTCAATGGTGCTTTTCAGCGCTGCGGCTCCTGGCTTTGCAAGCCTGGAAGCTCAAGGCCCCGAGCACCTCGTTAACACCACCTCATCCGGTTACGAAGCAACACCGCACATAGCCGCAGACGGGAATAATCAAACGCTGATCGTTTGGACCTCTGAAAACCGCCTGTCCGATGTTGGCCCAGCCATTAAAGGGCAATTTTACAACCAATTTGGTGAAACAGTTGGTCCAGAGAGAACCCTGGTCGATGCGGACCAAAATATTGCTCGCATTCCTGAACAGAACGACTACCCACACATTGCAATGACCATGTGGAACGATGGTGCTTTTGCTCTCGCCTGGTCGGAAACCGGCGACCCCATCAGTGACATCGATAACGACTACAATCTGGTGCTTCAATTCTTCAATAACGACGGTTCTCCAAGCGGTGAGCCTCTCACCGTTGCAAATACCAACGGCAAAGAAGCACTACCCGCCCTCGCCCACAACGACACCGGCCTGGTCATCGCCTGGCAAACCTTTCCCACTGCACTGGATAAATCCATTGATGGCAACACACTGACTTTTCGGCGTTATAACAAAAGCGGCAACGCCACAAGTAACGCAGTTACCGTCACGCAGCCCATGCCGCTCAGCAACCTAGGGGCTATTCCAGCCGTTGCTCTGAATACCAATAACGCGGTATTCCTTGTATGGGGAGCAGATATGCAGGGCAAGAAAACCGGAGAAGAAACGTCACCGCATTACGCTATTAGAGGCGCGCTTTTCGCTGCGAATGATAATCCGATAGGCGAAACATCCACCCTCTTTAGCATAACCGATGTGGGTAGCTACCCCAGCGACGTACACGCGGTCACACTAGACGAAAACCACTTCATCGCCGCCTGGGATAGCGGTAATTACGGAAGCCGGGACCCAATGGCACGGACTGTTTCGCTGACCGGGAATCTTGGTAGCGTCATTGGCCAACAAACCCAGGAAGATAATGCCATCTCGGCTATCGCAAGGGCAAAAAACGACAACGCCTTTATCGTCTGGAACCGTAACGACGGATATAACGATAAGACACTTTATACTCAACAAGTCACCATCAACGGCCTTGTAGGCGAACCTCAACAAATCTCCACCTACACCACGCCAGAAGAAAACCATGTGGCTCTTGCCACAGACAGCGATGGCACGCTCATCGTTACCTGGGAAAGCTGGATAGAGAATGATGACGACGCACCGGATATTTATGCCCGCCGTTTTGAGGTCACGCAAAGCAGCAATACAGAAACCGGCGGAGCAAGCAGTGGAGGAGGAAGCAGTAGTGGAGGCGGTAGCCTGCCCCTTGCTTTGCTTACTGCTCTCGTGGCGTTCGGCAGGTTTCGCAGGAACCACTGGCGGATCTCGGACCGTAGGTCAGATTAGCCTGAAAGGCGTAATCCGACATCCAGGTACGCAATGAAAGCGCAGGTGTATTACACCGCCTGAAACTGCTCCAACGCCGCCAGAATATCCAGTGCATGGCGGCGTTTCACCGGATCATGCAGATCCACCGTCACCATCAGCTCATCCACCTCTACCGAATCCAGCAACTGATCAAGCTGTTCCTGAATGGATTCTGCCGTCCCCAGCAACTGCAACCCCAGAAAGCCCTTCACGCCGGCTTCTTCTTCCGCATTCCACAACCCGGCCATGCTCTGCACCGGGGGCTTCATCCACAACGGCTGGCCCCGGAACAGGGCGAGGATGCGCTGGTAACTGGTGGTGGTCAGGTACTGGGCCTCCTCATCGGAATCCGCCGGCACCGCAGGCACCGTCAACATGGCATAAGGCCTGTCCAGCTGAGCAGAGGGCTGAAACTGATCCCGGTAGATACGCAACGCCTCACGATACAGCCGGGGCGCAAAATGCCCGGCAAAGGCATAGGGCAAGCCACGCTGCGCGGCCAGCTGCGCGCTGTACAAACTGGAGCCCAGCAACCAGATCGGCACATTGGTGCCCGCTCCCGGAATCGCGTTCACAGCCCGTGACGCATCCAACGGCCCCAGCAAACGCTGCAACTCCGCCACGTCCTGGGGAAACTGCTCCGCCCCCAGACCTTCCCGACGCAAAGCACGGCTGGTCATCGGGTCGGTTCCCGGCGCACGGCCCAGGCCCAGATCAATCCGATCAGGATAGAGACTCTCAAGAGTCCCGAACTGCTCGGCAATCACCAGCGGGGGGTGATTCGGCAACATCACCCCCCGCTG
>NZ_LWFX01001064.1:0-5270 GCF_001635175.1 Alcanivorax sp. HI0083
AAACGCCGCCGACAGCATCGGCTACCCGATCATGTTGAAGAGTACCGCCGGCGGTGGCGGCATCGGCATGCAGGTCTGCGAAAACGCGGCCAGCCTGGACAAAGCCTGGGATACGGTTCGGCGCCTAAGTGCCAATAATTTTTCCAACGACGGCGTCTTCATCGAAAAATATATCGCCCGTGCTCGCCATATCGAAGTGCAGGTTTTCGGCGATGGCCAAGGCAACGCTATCACCCTGGGCGAACGGGATTGCTCTGCCCAGCGTCGCCACCAGAAGGTGCTCGAAGAAACCCCCGCGCCCAACCTGCCAGATGCGGTGCGCGCAGACTTGCATGCCACCGCAAAAACCCTCATGGAAGCCGTTCATTATCGTAACGCCGGCACTGTGGAATTTATTCTCGACCAGGACAGCAACGCCTTTTATTTTCTGGAAGTGAATACTCGCCTGCAGGTTGAGCACGGTGTCACCGAACAGGTATATGGCGTTGACCTGGTGGAATGGATGGTGCAACTGGCCGCCCGGGAACTGCCCGCGCTGGATCAACTCGGCACCAACCTGACCGCCTGTGGCCACGCTATCCAGGCGCGGATTTACGCGGAGGATCCGAACAAGGATTTCCAGCCCAGCGCTGGATTGCTTACCGCCGTGCAGTTCCCTGATGCAGACGGGCAATCGCGCCGCATTGATCACTGGGTGGAAGCCGGACTGACGGTGTCCCCCCTGTTCGATCCCATGCTGGCCAAAGTGATCGTTCACGAAGCCAGCCGCGATGCTGCTCTGGCGGCATTGAACAACACCCTCGCAGAAACCGGCATCGAAGGCATTGAAACCAACCGGGATTACATCCGTGCCATTCTGGCCGACCCGACTTTTTCCCAGGGTAAAATGACCACCCGCTACCTGAACGATTTCCGCTATCAGCCGTTCACCATGGACGTGCTGGCCGGCGGCACACTCACCACCGTGCAGGACTACCCTGGGCGCAGCGGCTACTGGCCCGTGGGCGTGCCGCCGTCCGGGCCGTTCGACAATCTCAGTTTCCGCCTGGGCAACCGCCTGCTTGGAAACGAAGAAAACGCCGCCGGACTCGAATTCACCCTCAATGGTCCCACGCTGAAATTCAACCAGGCCACCCGCATCGCCCTCACCGGTGCGGACATGCAAGCCACACTGGATGATCAGCCGGTTGCCTCCTATTGCGTCATCGCGATACAGCCCGGGCAGATCCTCAAGCTGGGCAAGGTCAGCGGCGAAGGGGCCCGCGCCTATCTGGCCGTGGCCGGCGGCCTGCAGTGCACACCCTATCTGGGCTCGCGCAGTACCTTCACCCTGGGACAGTTTGGCGGCCATGGTGGCCGCGCCCTGCACACCGGCGATGTTCTGCATTTTCAGGAAGCAGCGCCGACACCGGACTCAGTAACCGTGCCAGACTCCCTCAAGCCCGTGCTCGGCAATCACTGGACCCTGCGCGTTATTTACGGCCCCCATGGCGCCCCGGACTTTTTTACCAACGACGACATGGCCATGTTCTTCTCCACCGACTGGCAGGTGCATTACAACTCCAGCCGCACCGGCATTCGCCTGGTAGGTCCCAAGCCCACCTGGGCGCGCAGTGACGGCGGCGAAGCCGGCATGCATCCGTCCAACATTCACGACAATGCCTACGCGGTGGGCACGGTGGACTTCACCGGCGACATGCCGGTGATCCTCGGCCCCGACGGCCCCTCACTCGGCGGCTTTGTCTGCCCGGCCACCGTGATCCTCGCGGACCGCTGGAAACTCGGTCAGCTGAAAGCCGGGGACACCTTACGGTTCGACGCCATCAGCCTGGCAGACGCGGATGCACTGGCGGAAGAGCAGGACGCCTGCGTCGCCACCATGACTGCCCCGGTGAAACAGGTAGAAAGCACCGCCATCACCACACCGGTTCTCAACACCCTGTCGGCGGACGAGGCCGGTGTGGAGGTGGTCTACCGCGCCGCAGGGGATCGTTATCTGCTGGTGGAATATGGATCGCTGGTACTGGACCTGCGCCTGCGCTTTCGTGCCCACGCCCTGATGTTGTGGTTGGAAGAACAAAAACTGGATGGCGTTATCGAACTGACACCGGGTATTCGCTCCCTGCAGATTCATTTCGATCCAATGCGCCTGCCGCGCCACGCATTACTGAAAACACTCGCCGATGCCGAGCACGCCCTGCAGCAGCAGGACGACCTGGAAGTGCCCTCACGCATTGTCCATATTCCACTAAGTTGGGATGACGAGGCCTGTCATCAGGCCATCGAAAAATACATGCAGTCCGTACGCAAGGATGCCCCCTGGTGCCCCTCCAACCTGGAATTTATTCGCCGCATCAACGGGCTGGATAACGTGGACGAGGTCAAAAAGATCCTGTTCAGCGCCAGCTATGTAGTGATGGGCCTTGGCGATGTGTATCTGGGTGCCCCGGTGGCAACCCCCTACGACCCACGACACCGTCTGGTCACCACCAAGTACAACCCGGCCCGCACCTGGACGGCAGAAAACTCCGTGGGCATCGGCGGCGCCTACCTGTGCGTCTACGGCATGGAAGGTCCCGGCGGCTACCAGTTTGTCGGGCGCACCCTGCAGATGTGGAATCGCTACCGCCAGACAGAGGCGTTTGACCAGCCCTGGCTGCTTCGCTTCTTCGACCAGATTCGTTTCTACGAAGTCAGCCACGAGGAACTCAAGCAAATACGCCGGGATTTCCCCAAGGGGCAGTACCCGATTCAGGTGGAAGAGACCACGTTCAGCCTGAACGCCTACCAGCAATTTCTCGATGACAACCAGCAGGATATCGCCACCTTCACCGATGCCCGCAACCGGGCCTTTGATCAAGAGCTGCAACGCTGGGTGGAAAGTGGCCAGATCAACTTCCAGTCAGAACAGGATCTGGACGCGGACAACGGCGCTGACGATGTGCAAGGCACCCCCGTGGAATCCCCGGTGGCGGGCAGCATCTGGAAACTGAAGGTGCAGGAAGGCGACAACGTGAGTCAGGGCGATGTGGTGGCGGTACTGGAATCCATGAAAATGGAAATAGAAATTTACGCCCCCGCCACAGGCAAGGTTGCTGCCCTCACTCGGCAGGAAGGCCAGCAAATCAATGTCGGCCAGGCCATCATGGTGCTGGATTAGGACCAGTCCACATCATGGTTACCCTCGGCGCGGTTCATGCAGAATAGGAGGCGTTGGGCATCAACCCCTTTCCTCCTGATAAAAACGTCGATAAGGAGCAAGATGTTCCGCCTGGCCGTTCACCCAGGTTTGCAAGGGCTCAGGCATGGAGGAAGGCCAGTCCAGCCCGTACGCCGGTGGCATAAATAGCGGCGCCAGCAAGCTGGCTGCCGCCAGGTCTGCCCGCGAGAATTGCTCACCCACCAGGTAGGTGCGCCCCTGGTAAGCCTGTGACAAGGTCTGGATAGACTGCTCCAGAGCCACACGGCTGTCGCTGACATGGGGCTCGCGGATTTGCATTCCCTTGCGCATCAGCCCCTGTAATTTCGGGAAAATCGCCCGCAAAAATGCCTTCCCCCAGAACGGCCCACCCTTGGCAAAAAAGGGAATCACCAAATTCGGGTGGTCCAGCAAGGTGTGATAACAGTAACGGCGAACGTGCGGCCCAATATTGTCGTCGCAGAACGTTTCCCAGCGCAGCGCCTCTTCTCGTTCCTCCTGGCTCTGCGGGGTCAATGAGCGGGCCGGGAACTGCGTATCCAGATAGCTGATAATGGCCGCTGAATCTTGCACGTAGTGCCCGTCGTGCTCCAGCACCGGCACACTGCTGAACGGCGCCACCGCCTTCATCTTCTTCAAATGCAGGCCTGGCAGGTGGTTCTTCACCCGGTAATCCACGCCTTTGTAGTCCAGTGCCCAGCGCACTTTTTCGCAATAGTGGGAAATCGGGAATTGGTGCAGGACGATGGCCATACGGGCATCCTTTTAGTGAGTTAATTGCGGATCACATGAAAAAATAAATAGTGTGGGTCAAGTGTTATGACCGCCGTTATTATTTTGTGCGCCGTTTTTTTCATGCCAGCGGACAATTTCTTTCACCGCCGCCGCCGGAGAACGTGCCCAGCGAAAATGATCTGCACGGTCATTCAATGCCTGCTTATCCAGCAACACATTGCTCACGGTCGCTGCGATGAATTTTTCGTTTACCGCCTCCACCGACGCGGGCGGCGCAAAGGCATCATCCGCCATGCGCAGACTCAACACCGGCCCACTATACTGCGCGATACCACAATCCAGGTCGTCGCTGAAGCCATTGGCCTGATACCGGTTGGTTTTCGCCAGGGCCAGCCAGTCTTGCATCAGGGTTCTGGCTTCACGACCGCCAAACCCCAATTTGTCGCCAGGGTAATAACCCAACAACGCCGATGCAGGCGGGATGATGGCGCAAAGAACTTTCAGCTTGCGGCGGGTCTTACCGGTAAAGCCACCCAGCCAGGGGCTGCCACAGGCAGCCAGAATAATGCCGTCTATTTGCTCACCGTAAACACCAGCCGCCATGGCAGAATAATGGCCGCCCAGAGAGTGTCCCATGAGATAAACCGGCAAGGACGAAGAACGGCTTTTCACCCAGTCCAGCGCCATAGGTATTTCATTGACCAAAGCCTCACGAAAGCCCCAGTCGCAGTGATGCGACGGGCGCCAGGGGCTGTCGCCATGGCCTCGTTGTTCCAGTAAGGCCACGTTCAACCCGGCCGCCTGTAATGCCTGCGCCAATGGCTGATAGAAACGCGCCCCCATGCCTAGTGCCGCCATTAAAATCACCGATCCGCTGGCACTTTCTGCCGAGTACCAGTTGACCGGCAAGGTATAGCCTGCGCCGCCAGGCAGAGACATTGGCTCAGCCGCTTTCATTACTGGCCTCCTGACGGCGGGGGCGTTTCACCAGTTCACCCTGACAATTGGGGCAGCGGCTTGCATGGATGGTGCAGCAGTCCACACAGAAGGTGCATTCATAGGAGCAGATATAGGCTTCTGCATCGGCCGCCAGGGAACACTGGCAACTTTCACAACTGGATCGCATTTCAAGCATCTGGATCATCCGATTAGTGCGCTTTGACTTTCTCTTTGCCGCAGCGATCACAGCGGTATACCGTCACCAGCTTTCCCTGCTTCACATCAAACTGCTTTTCCTTGCAGATCACCCACTTGTGAAAGTCGTGCTGACACATGCCTTTTTTTGGCATCTTCTTTTGCGGTTTTTTGAACGGCAGAATATCGCCCATTAGCTCAG
>NZ_LWFX01001065.1:0-3552 GCF_001635175.1 Alcanivorax sp. HI0083
TGAGTTGCGAGTTGAAGGTTTAAAGTTGAAACGCGAATCGCTGTTGCTGCCAATCGAACAAAGCCGGAACCGCGCCGGTCGGTCTTATTCGCGATGCGAGCATCGCTTCCCACAGGGCCCAAAGAACGATAGGTTTTTTGTGGGAAGCTATGCTTGCATCGCGAATAGAGTATTGGACTGCGGGCACTGATTCCATCAATTAGCTTTGGCATGGAACGCGTTGTTGAACTTTCCACGTTTCAACGTTCAACTATTCCCCGCCTGACGTGCCAGTTCCCGGGCAATAACTATCTGTTGGATCTGGGTAGTGCCTTCGTAAATGCGGAACAGGCGCACATCGCGGTAGAAGCGTTCCACCGGATAGTCCGCCATGTAGCCTGCGCCGCCGTGAATCTGTACGGCGCGATCGGCCACCCGGCCTACCATTTCAGAGCAGAACAGCTTGCAGCAGGAGGCGTCCAGGCTGACCCGTTCTCCCCGGTCCTTGCTGCGGGCGGCTTCCAGTACCATGGAGCGGCCGGCGAAGGCTTCTGCCCGGGAGTCAGCCAACATGGCCTGAATCAGCTGGTGCTCGATAATGGGTTTGCCGAACTGTTGGCGTTCGGCAGAAAAATTCACCGCGTCCTCGATGAGCCGGTAGGCAACGCCCACGCAGATGGCTGAAATATGCAGCCGGCCCCGGTCCAGCACTTTCATGGCGGTTTTGAAGCCCTTGCCTTCCTGCCCACCGATGATGTTCTCTGCGGGCACACGACAGTTTTCAAAAATGATGTCGCAGGTGTGGGCGCCTTTCTGGCCCATTTTCACGTCCGCCTTGCCGCGGTGGATGCCGGGGGTGTCGCCATCGACGATAAAGGCGGTAACGCCGCCACCGCCAGGGATATTCGGGTTGGTGCGCGCCATCACGGTGAAAAGGCCGGCGTGGGGGCCGTTGGTGATGAAACGCTTGGTACCGTTGAGAATATAGTGGTCGCCGTCTTTTTCGGCACGGGTTTTCACTGCGCCGGAGTCGGAGCCCACGTCCGGTTCGGTCAGGCAGAAGGCGCCGATCACGTCCCCGGTAGCGAGCTGGGGAACGTATTTTTGTTTCTGTTCGTCGGTGCCATCAATCAGGATGCCTTGGGCGCCAATGCCATTGTTGGTGCCCATGAGGGAGCGAAACGCGGGGGAGGTGCGACCCAGTTCAAAGGCCACCATTACTTCCTCTTCCATGGTCAGCCCGAGTCCGCCAAGCTCTTCCGGAATCGACAGCCCGAATAGCCCCATGGCCTTCATATCGGCGACAATGTCATCGGGGATGGCGTCACTTTCGGCCACTTGCTGTTCGGCGGGAACGAGGCGTTCGCGCACAAAACGGGCAATGGTGTCGGTCAATTGAGAGAGAATTTCGGCATCACGAATCATGGCTGGGTCCGGCGGTAGCATTGGGTCTTTTGGGGACGTGACCGCGAGGCGAATCACTTGCATCGCACTCTGTCACGGCCTATTCTGCTCGTCAAGTTTTCAAAATAACATTCCGCACAGCGGACGAACTTGCTGCGGCACGCTTCAAGCTGCACGCAACAACGCGGTGGAAGCCACAGGGTTTGGCGACCTTTTTGCTCGCGACCAACAATGACTCGTGAGCGCGGCCGTGACGCCTGGTCGAGGCCGTTTACGCGTTGCTGCGTGTTGCATGGAGCATGCTGCACATTCGGAGAATGCTTATGCTTGATGCCTATATTTACGATGGTCTGCGCACTCCCTTTGGCCGCCATGGTGGCGCGTTGGCGCCGGTGCGGCCGGATGATTTGCTGGCCGGGGTGATCCGTGAGCTAGTGCAGCGCAACGGGTTCGAGCTGTCTCGCTACGAAGACGTGGTGATCGGCAATACCAACCAGGCCGGTGAAGATGCCCGTAACGTGGCCCGCCATGCCGGGTTGCTGGCAGGGCTGCCGGAATCCGTGGCCGGAATCACCGTTAACCGCTTGTGCGGCAGTGGCCTGGCGGCAACGCTGGATGCCGCGCGCATGGTTTCCGTGGGTGAAGGTGATTTGATCGTTGCCGGTGGCACGGAATCCATGAGCCGCGCGCCCTTCGTCATGGCCAAGGCGGAAAAAGCGTTCAGCCGCGACATGACGATTTTCGACAGTACTATTGGTGCCCGTTTCCCCAACCCGAAAATCCTCAACCAGTTCGGTGCCGATACCATGCCGGAAACCGCCCAGAACGTGGCGGACGATCTGGGCATTAGCCGCGAGGAAGCGGATGCCTTTGCGGCACGCTCCCAGCAGCGTTATGAGGCAGCCAGAGAGCGCGGTTTCTATCAGAAGGAGATCCTGCCGGTCATTGTTCCCCAAGGCCGCAAGAAAGAGCCGCTGACGGTGGCAGACGATGAGCATCCCCGTGCTGGCACCACTGCTGAAAAATTGGCAAAACTGCCTGCTATCGTTGAGGGTGGCATCATTACCGCAGGGAATGCATCAGGCATAAATGACGGCGCGACGGCGCTGATCATCGGTTCCCGTGTTGCCGGTGACGCGGCGGGCATTGCCCCCCGCGCACGGATTCTAGCCGGCGCCGTGGCCGGTGTGGCGCCCCGGGTCATGGGGCTGGGGCCGGTGGAAGCCTGCCGCAAGGCACTGGGCCGGGCCGGACTGACGCTGGACCAGATGGATGTAATCGAGATTAACGAGGCATTCGCCGCCCAAGTATTAGGCTGTTGCAAGCAGCTGGGCCTGGCCGGGGATGATGAACGCCTGAACCCGAATGGCGGCGCTATTGCCGTGGGTCATCCACTGGGTGCCTCCGGCGCCCGTCTGGCCCTCACCGCCACGCGGCAACTGGAGGCCACTGGCGGTCGCTATGCGCTGGTCAGCCTGTGCATTGGCGTGGGTCAGGGCGTGGCTATGGTGATTGAAAGGCAGTGACCAACATAGTTGACAGTGGACAGTTGAAAGTTGACAGCTAAAACCAGCCCAATTTCTTGGTGTTTCGCTGTCAACTTTCCACTATCAACGCTCAACTTACTGAACATGATTTGGCTGAGACATTGACGATGCAAAACTTTATCTGGAGCGATCCATTACTGCTGGAAACCCAGCTCACCGAAGACGAGCGCATGATCCGTGATGCGGCCCATGATTACTGTCAGAGCAAACTGATGACCCGGGTGCTGGAAGCCAACCGGCACGAGATTTTCCACCGGGACATCATGACGGAAATGGGGGAACTCGGCTTTCTCGGTCCCACCATTCCTGAGCAGTATGGTGGCGCCGGGGTGAACCATGTGAGCTACGGCCTGGTGGCCCGGGAAGTGGAGCGGGTGGACTCCGGTTACCGTTCAGCCATGAGTGTGCAGTCGTCCCTGGTGATGTTCCCTATCTACACCTTCGGTAGCGAAGCGGTGCGGGAGAAATACCTGCCGAAGCTTGCCACCGGTGAATGGGTGGGCTGTTTTGGCCTGACCGAGCCGGACCACGGTTCTGACCCGGGCTCCATGAGTACCCACGCGAAGAAAGTGGATGGCGGCTATGTGCTAAATGGCGCCAAGACCTGGATTACCAATTCGCC
>NZ_LWFX01001066.1:0-5290 GCF_001635175.1 Alcanivorax sp. HI0083
GGCATCAGGCATCAGGCATCAGGCATCAGGCATCAGGTATCAGGCATGGAGAGCGTGGCAACCTGTGAGCTATTCACTCTAATCCGCAGTTAACCAAAGCACTGGACCGGTGCAGCCAGCTGCGTGCACCGGGCCAGGCGGGGCTACGTTCAGGAATGCGAGGCCTGGCTTTGGCTCCCTTCGTAGGGTTCACCGCCGCCGGGAAAGGCCAGCCGCAGGTTGTTCAGCCAGGTGGTGCCAAACTGTCGGAACAGGGAAGCGCTGTTGTACGGAATGCCGTAACGGTCTGCCAGCGCTCGCACCCGTGGGGCCACTTCCTTGTAGCGGTTGCTGCACATGTCCGGGAACAGGTGATGTTCGATCTGGTGCGACAGGTTACCGGACAGGATATGGAACAGCTTGCCGCCCTCGATGTTGCAGGAACCCAGCATCTGGCGCAGATACCAGCGACCACGGGTTTCGCCTTCCACCTGTTCCAGGGTGAAGTTGTGGGCTCCGGCGGGGAAGTGCCCGCAGAAGATAATGGTGAATGCCCAGATGTTGCGGATCAGGTTGGCCACCGCATTGGCGCCGGCCACCATGCCGAACACCAGCAGGGGCGAGAAGGGCACATAGAAGGAAATCGGGATCGCCACCAGCGCCGCCGCCAGCGGCCAGGCGATGTAATCCTTGGCCACCTGACGCCATACCTTGTAGCCGATACGTTTTAACAGCGGCGTGAAATCCTTCAGCTTGTTCTTGCCTTTCAGGTGGTCATCAATGGCCTGTTCATGAACGGCCACGCCTTCCTCGAACAGCAGCATCAGCAAAATGAAATAGATTGGCTGTAGCAAGAACGCCGGCTTCCATTTTTGCATGGGCGTCACCCGCATAATGCCGTAGCCCACATCCAGGTCTTTTTCCAGCACATTGGTCCAGGTGTGGTGCACCACATTGTGCGAATGCATCCAGCGGTCCGAGGGGCTCATGGTGTCCCATTCCCAGGTGTTGGACTGGATTTCCGGGTCCTTCATCCAGTCCCACTGGGCATGCAACACGTTGTGGGCGATTTCCATGTTTTCCAGAATCTTGGCGATGCCGAGCGCGAACACGCCCAGGCCCATGAGGGTGAGTGCCACTGGCCAGGTTGCCAGCGCGTGCCCCCAGGCGGGAATGAAAAACAGCGACAGGTAAATCACAAAGCGGGAGCTCACCGCCATGGTGCGCTGGGTCTTGATCACCTTGAGGATATAGGCCCGGTCACGGTCGCCCCGGGAATCAAACACCTCGTTGCGAATGGCTTCCAGCTCGTTGCCAAATTCTTCGATCTGTTCGTCGGTCAGGTCGACCGGGTATTGATGGGTTTTCATTATTGTTCCCTCACAAATCCAGTTCGCAGTCGCCGGCGGCGGCGCAGATGCAGGTTTGTACAATGCTGCCAGCTTCGTTCAGTACCTCGCCGGTGCGCAGGTCACGCACACACCCGGACACCAGCGTGGTGTTGCAGGTATGGCAGATGCCCATGCGGCAGCCGTGGGGCGGGTTCATTCCGGCCGCCTCGGCCACTTTCAGTAGTGGCGTGTCGCTGTCGCCGTCGGTTTCCACATCGCTCTGGGCGAAGCGCACCCGGCCACCCACCGCATCGGCGGGCACCTCGGTAAAGGGCGCACGGAATCGCTCCACATGCAGTCGGCGAATACAGCCGGCTTCGGTCATGCATTGCTCGATCGCTTCCAGCAGCGAAGGTGGGCCGCAGGCGTACACATCCCGGTCTTTCCAGTCCGGGCAGAGCGCATCCAGCTGTGCTGCAGAAAAACGGTTACGGCTCGGGTCCTCGCCTTCGCGGCTGTAAATCAGATGCAGGTGATAGCGATCGTTGTAGCGATCCATCGCCTTCAATTCCTTGCCCAGCACCACATCAAACTCGTGGGGCGCATAGTGGATATGATGAGTATCGGGTAGGCGCCCCTGGGCAATCAGGCTGTTGATCATGCTGAACGCGGGGGTAATACCGCTGCCGGCGGTAATGAACAGCGGCTGGATAGGCTGTGCATCGGGCAGATAGAAATCCCCCTGGGGCAGGCCGATGGGCAGGTAGTCGCCCACCTTGATATTGCGCACGATGTGGTGGGAGATAGTCCCCTTGTCGATGGCTTTCACCGTGATCGTGAAGCAATCGTCTTCGCGCTCGGGGGGCGAGGAAATGGTGTAGGTGCGGGTGTAATGCTTGCCATCGGCAGGGATGCCCACTCGCACATGCTGGCCAGCCCGGTGCCCGCGCCAGTTCAGGCCGGGCCGCAGGGTGAGCGTGCGTGCGTCTTTGGTTTCATCCCACACTTTTACCACTCGGGCCTGCAGCTTGTGGGTGGTCCACAACGGGTTCACCAGTTCCAGGTAATGGGAGGTGCGCAGTGGCCAGGCAAAATAATCGGTGATGGTACTCAGTCGAGACCAGATGGACGATGATGCACCTGGCTCTGGCTGGGTGGGTTGACGCATAACGGTTCCTCTTTCGTTGTCATTATTCGAGGTTGTCGCTAACCCGGCATTGCAGGTGGTGTTGCAAGCGGGGGCATGGGGTGAACAGTGCCGCTGGGGCTGGCCGTCACAGTCCGTTCTTGTCCATATCGGTACCGGTAAAACCGCATCCCGGAGCGTTTGAGTATCCTCCTCTATCAAGTCCGCAGGCCAATGACCTTAACCGAATCTGTACGCAAACCCTGTGCAGAAAAACACTGCTTACGCTGCGTTAATGAACATGTGTTCACATTGGGCTTTAGCGTAAAACTACTGCTGCCATGCTGTCCAGCCTTTCTTGATTAGCGGTGCTAGGTTTCACTGGTGACGTGCCTGTGTGCCTGGGCGTTGAGGCCGAAAACAGGACGGAATGGTTAAGTTCCTATGGGAAAGTAAGAGAAGGCTTACAGACGCAGGTGGGGGATGTGGTGATAATTTGATCACCTGCTACGTAGAATTGCTGAAATAAATCCTGCGTATTCATTCTTATCTGGCAGGGGTGGTGTTCACTAACGGTGATCAAGGATGCATTTGCACCTTGCCTGACGCTGAACACAGTGAAACCGAATACTGCTGCTGGTTCCTCGTTTACCCCGGCCTTGCCCGGGGTTTTTATTGTCCGGGATAAGGGCGCTTTTCATCCTGTGGGCCATTGATGGCGGCTAGATTCAGCCCTCACGTTTTTCTGTTATGGGATATGCTAGCGTCTGTCTGCTTACACCGCCGCTTACTCGATAGTGCAGTCCAACGGAGATTCAATGGCTAACCCGAAGCAACAATGGCTACAGGCCTTCACCGCTGGTTTTATCGCCACTCTGCTGTTCCATCAGGGCGTGCTGGCCCTGTTCTGGCTGGGCGGCCTTATCCCTGCCTTTCCATGGAACATGACCCCGGTGCCACCACTGGGTGTACCACAAGTGATGTCCCTGGCCTTCTGGGGTGGTGTGTGGGGCTTGCCGGTGTGGTGGATCATTCGCCGCTGGCAGAGCATGAAGTTCTGGCTCAGCGCCATCGTCATCGGTGCCATCGGCCCGACCCTGGTGGCGATGCTGCTGGTGTTCCCCATGAAAGGGCTGGACGTGAATGCCACCAAGGTCGTGGGAGGTTTGATTGTGAACGCTGCCTGGGGGCTGGGGTTGGCAGCCTGGATGCAGTTCAACCGGTGGCGGTGGAGTGCGTGATCCGGGCGCACCACCGGCCATGGAAAGCAAATGGCTCGAACAGCCCTGGACGTTCTGTCCCCACATCGTGATAGCGTTAGCCCTCTTTTTCATGGCGGGAGCCAAGCATGCCCAGTAACACCCATACCGTGATGATTACCGGCGCCTCGGGCTATATCGCCAGCTGGATCGTTAAACTCCTGCTGGAAGCCGGCCACACTGTGCACGCCACTGTGCGCAACCCCGACAAGGCCAAAAGCGTGGATCACCTGAAGCGTCTTGCCGAATCGGCGCCCGGCACCCTGAAACTGTTCAAAGCGGATTTGCTGGATGCGGACAGTTTTGATGCGCCCATGCAGGGCTGCGACATCCTCATGCACACCGCCTCGCCCTTCGTGCTGGATGGCTTTACCGATGCCTACGAGGCCCTGGTACGCCCGGCCGTGGAAGGCACCCGCAATGTGCTCAATGCCGCCAACCGTTGCGACCCCCTCAAGCGTGTGGTGCTCACCAGTAGCGTGGCCTCCGTGTACGGTGATGCCACCGAGATGAAGGGCAAGAGTGCTTTCACCGAAGCCGACTGGAACACCACCAGCAGCGTCGACCACAACCCGTACCAATATTCCAAGGTGGCTGCCGAGCGCGAGGCCTGGAAAATCCATGATGCCCAGAGCGGCGATGCAGCCAGCCGCTGGGATCTGGTCACCATCAACCCGGGCATGGTGTATGGGCCGTCACTCACCAACGCCAGCCACTCCGCCAGTATCGGCACCCTGCTGGACATGGGGCGCGGTAAGCTGCGTACCGGTGTGCCGGACCTGTCATACGGCATGGTGGATGTGCGTGAAGTGGCTCAGGCGCATCTGTTGGGCGCGTTTAATCAAAGCGCAGAAGGCCGCTATATCCTGGTCAGCGAATCCGTTTCCATGCTGGATATCGCCGCCATTCTGCGCAAGCAATTCGGTCGCCAATATCCCTTCCCGATGATGAAGGTGCCCAAGCCGGTGGTATGGGCGGTCGGCCCGTTCATGGGCCCGGTGACCCGCAAGTTCATCAGCCGCAACGTGGGGTATCCATTGCACTTCGACAACACTCGCAGCAAAGCGCTGGGTGTGAACTACCGTGCAGCCAGCGATACCCTCAAAGATCACTTCGAGCAGGTGTTGGAAGACGGGCTGGTGCGGCGGCGTTAAACCACGGACCCGCTTGCATGACGAATGGCCTGCCATCCCTGCGCGGGCTTTCGTCATGCAGGTATTCTTCCCTCCGATGCTTAAATCAGCCCAGTGCGTAATCCGCTTGCGGCGTTTCGCTGGTAGCGCTCTGCAACTGCTCCACCAAGGCATCCACCTCCTGCTCGGCCTGGCGAATCGACGCGGCCAATCGTTCCCCGCCTTCTTCCTGATGTTCAACGGCAACGTAGTGAATGCGGGTAATGCCGATAAACTGCAGCACGGTAGTGAGGCCCGGTTCCAGATGATTCAGGTGGGCCAGATCGCCGCCGTGATTGAAGCCGGCGCCACCCCGTGACGACAGGATGACCGCGTGGCGAGGACGATCCGCCAGCAGCGGGGTGAACGGATCCTCCGGCCGGGTTTCGTCATAGCCCACCGTGCGGCCCATGCGCACGATCT
>NZ_LWFX01001067.1:0-2595 GCF_001635175.1 Alcanivorax sp. HI0083
CTGGGTATGAGTGATGAAGACCGCACCGAGAACATTCGCCGGGTGTCTGAAGTGGCCAAATTGATGGTGGATGCCGGTTTGATTGTGGTAACGGCCTTTATCAGCCCGTTCCGCGCCGATCGCGATGCGGCCCGTGAGTTGTTCGAAGACGGTGAGTTTGTGGAAGTATTTGTGGATGCGCCGCTTGAAGAGTGTGAGAAGCGCGATCCCAAAGGGCTGTACCAGAAAGCGCGCCAGGGCATTATCAAGGAATTCACCGGTATCGATAGCCCTTACGAAGCACCGGCCAAGCCGGAGCTGGTGGTGAATACCGCTGAAAACGATATTGAAGCCTGTGTGAAGCAACTGATCGCCGCAATTGTGTAGGGTGGGTGCTGGCTAAGCTGTATGCCGGATTACGCCTTTCAGGCTAATTCGACCTACAAAATTGCGCCTTCCAGGCTGATTTGGCCTACAAACTACGTGCCGCTGATTTGGCGTAGGTCAGATTAGGCGTAGCCGTAATCCGACACAGTGCAGTGATTGGATTTTGTCCTCAGGCCAAGGATGGCCTGTTGCTCATGCTTTTCAGGAAACGACAAGAACCGTCTTCATAACCCGCGCCTGAGCGTTTTGATCTGCTACCACCACGCCGCGGTGCGTGCTCGGTTCTGCCCATGAGTGGGAGGTGAGCGATAGTGTTGTGATGCTCATTGATTGTGGCTTGTTCCAGGGGGCGGTCATTCAACACTGGTGAGCATGGGGTATACGGTAATTCGGCCATCGTTATGTCGGTCCTCGACAGCAATCCGCACATCCACATAACCAAATGCATCGGCCAGTTGCCGGGCGTGCTCCCAGCTATTGGCCGGGTAGGGGTGGGAGGTCAGCTCAACAGTATCCCCGGTGCTGAAGGTATGGCGGAAACTGGCGCGATAAAATGGCATAGTAGACTCATCTATCGTGGTTATCGTGTGTGGCGGAGGCAGCACGGAATGTTCTGGGTTGCCGCAAGCTCAACAGCCACTCTAGGCGGTTGAACGGTTCCGCTGTGTCATCCACAAACCACTGTTTGAGTAAGATAAGTCTGAGGCTAAGGCCGATGATTCGGAGACGTAAGCGATGAATAGTATCCTGGTAACGGGCGGCGCGGGTTACATCGGTTCTCATACCGTTTTATTGTTGTTGGAAGCTGGGCACCAAGTGGTGGTGCTGGATAATCTAAGCAATAGCAGTCGTGAGAGCCTGATTCGTGTTGAGCGGCTTACCGGCAAATCGGTAACCTTTGTAGAGGGGGATATTCGTGATGCCAGCTGTCTGGATGCCCTGTTCTCAGCCCATGATATTGCGGCAGTAATCCATTTTGCTGGCCTCAAGGCGGTGGGGGAATCTGTTGCCATGCCGCTTGCGTACTACGACTGTAACGTGACTGGAAGCCTCCGGTTGCTGGAGGCGATGGAGCGTGCCGGCGTACGCACCATGGTGTTCAGCTCTTCAGCGACGGTCTATGGCGATCCCGCAACGGTTCCGATACGGGAAGATTTCCCTCTCAGTGCAACGAATCCCTACGGTGCCACCAAGCTGCATATTGAAGATATGCTCCGAGATCTCTACACCAGTGATAACCGCTGGAGAATAGCCCTTCTGCGCTACTTTAATCCCGTGGGTGCCCACGAAAGCGGCGAGATTGGCGAAGACCCCAATGGCATTCCTAATAACCTGATGCCTTTCATTGCACAGGTTGCCATCGGCAAGCGGGAGCAGCTGAATGTCTTTGGTGGGGATTACCCTACCCATGACGGTACAGGGGTGCGTGATTACATCCACGTGATGGACCTTTCCGAGGGGCATCTGGCGGCACTGCAGGCGTTGGAGAAAGCCGGTGGCTTAATTACGACCAACCTGGGAACGGGACGTGGGTATAGCGTACTTGAGATGATCGAGGCTTTTTCCAGGGCTTCCGGCCGTGACGTTCCTTATCAGGTTGTGGAACGTCGCCCCGGTGATGTGGCGACCTGTTATGCGGACCCGACCCATGCCAGCAATGTGCTTGGCTGGAGCGCTTCGCGGGGTATTGACGCGATGTGCGAGGATCACTGGCGCTGGCAGGACAAGAATCCGAATGGATATAAATAAGCATTACTCATTGGCTATTCGTTTTCTGATCAGGCTCGGATAGCGACTCTGGATGCTCTCTTGATTCGTCAATCCCGCGAAGGCGGGAATTCATTTACTCAGGCCTTCAATGTGTTGGGGTTCCTTCATTGACAGCGAAACCGGATAAGGCCGCTCTGTTGCGTGGCTTTGCAGCCTTGCTGAAAAAGTATCTTGGTCCGCTGGTGATCAGGGGGCTGGGTGCAGTGGCCATGCTGGCCATGAACGTTCTTGTTGCAAGGCAGCTGCCGGCGGACCAGGCCGGTATTTTCCTCTGGAGCGTTGCGGTGCTGATGCTTGCTTCAGTGGTAGTGAGAATTGGTACGGATAACAGCGTGCTGAAGCTGGCATCAATCGCATTTTCAGAAGGAAAGGATGATCAACTTTATCGCCAGCAATGGTTTTCGTTGTTTCTGGTTGGCCTGGTTTCCCTCTTTGTGGCGATTAATGCAGTAGCAGTTG
>NZ_LWFX01001068.1:0-7204 GCF_001635175.1 Alcanivorax sp. HI0083
GGCGCACCTGAACGCTGGCTTGCTAGGTATCGTCGGTCTGAGGTGCAACTCAGCCGATGGATTCTTTATCGGCGTATGAATAGGTGCGGGGTGGGGCCAAATCTCCTACCGTCTGTACCCTTGGGTCAGATGCTCCTTTGGTCCCTCCACCCCGGCAAGTCCTGCATGGTTGCAGGAAGAGCATTCAAACATACAAGTTCCCTTCCAGGGGACGAACCGCGCGCAGCGCGAAGGGCGTTCTGGGTATGGCAGAGCGGGGTGGATTTTTAGGGTACTGCTGCTTAGCGTTTTGCCACCTTCGTTCGCGCCCTCAACGGCGCTCCTGCAGCGGCTTTGTAGCAAGTGATGGATGTTGAAAGCGGAGAGTGAGTTTGCCTCGCCGCGGTTCCACGAAGGAGAGCACAATGGATCCGATTCTCGATTTTACCGGCAAGACGGCACTGATTACCGGTGCCGCCAGCGGGTTTGGCAAGTTGCTGGCAGAAGAACTGGGCAAGCGCGGTGCCGCCTTGGTGCTGGGCGATATCAATATGGATGCGCTGAATCCGCTGGCCGATGCGCTGGCGGGGCAGGGCGTTAAGGTCGCTGCGTTGCGTTGTGATGTCTCCAGTGAGGCTGACTGCAAGGCCATGGTGGACACGGCGTTGTCCCAGTTCGGCCACCTGGACCTGGCGGTGAACAATGCGGGTATCGCCCACGGCTTTATTCCGTTCGCGGAGCTGACCGAAGAAGTGCTGGATCAGCAAGTTAATGTGAACGTGAAAGGCGTGATGTTCGGCATGAAGCACCAGATTGCCGCCATGAAGGCCAGCGGTGGCAGTATCGTCAACGTGAGTTCCATGGCCGGGTTGGGCGGTGCGCCCAAGATCGGTGCCTACTCGGCGGCCAAGCACGCGGTTATCGGCCTGACCCGCACGGCGGCGATCGAATATGCCAAGCGTAATATTCGCGTTAATGCGGTCTGCCCGTACTACACGCACACGCCGATGGTGGATGAAGGCAACCTGTCAGAGAACAAGGACAGCGTGCATGCCATGCTGGCCGCAGGGTGCCCGATGAAGCGCCTGGGGCAACCGGAAGAAATCGTTACGGTCATGCTGATGCTGTTGTCCCCGGCCAACAGCTATATGAATGGGCAGACTCTTGCGGTGGACGGCGGTGTCTCTGCATTCTGACCGGTTTTATGCATTTCTTTGCCCTGCTGTCCAGCGGGGCGTTATTTCCTATTCAGGAAAATACTACTTTAGAACAATAGCGCCTTCAGTCTTAAGACCATAGAGTAGTGGACGATACAGGCTGTTTAGACTGGCTTGGTCATTGTTTGAGCCAGCTAAACATGGAGTCTCTGACGATAAGTACAATAACCCAGTACTTCAGGGTGATAGGAGAGTGCCGTCCATGTACCAAATCCTAATCGCAGATGATCACCCTCTTTTCCGCGAGGCTATTGCTCGTGTAATTGATGATGGCTTTCCTGGAAGCACTTTGCTGGAAGCCTCGGGGCTTGATGGTGCTATAGAGATCATCGATCAGAACGATGATATCGATTTGGTCCTGTTGGACCTGAATATGCCAGGTATGCAGGGCTTGAGTGGGCTGGTGCAACTGCGAAACCAGTTTCCCGGTGTGCCTGCGGTGATCGTTTCTGCCGAAGAAGATAAAAAAGTTATATTGCAAACAGTGACTTACGGAGCTGTAGGGTTTATTACCAAATCGACACCCCGTAAACAGATGATTAGTGCACTTGAGCAAATTCTTTCCGGGTCGATATATCTTCCCTCAGATATTATTCGATCAGGCGGTGGTTCTGTGCAGGCGCGTCATCAGGAGCCAGGGTTGTTACCCGAGCTATTGGAAAGTCTGACACGTAAACAACTTCAGGTGTTTGAAAGAATGACCCGGGGCGAATCCAACAAAATGATTGCCTACGAGTTGAGCATTGCTGAAAGTACGGTGAAAGCTCATGTATCAGCCATTTTGAGAAAGCTGGGAGCCACAAATCGAGTACAGGCGATTCTGTCAGCAAGTGATATCGATTTTGGAGCCTATTTGAAACATCCAGGTCGTATGGCGGAACAATAGGCATGCTCAATGATTCGGTTTGTTATGATAAATCGAGTAACAAAAGCCCAACGACTGTTTCCTTCACTGGGACAACAATATTCCGCAGAATTAGCCAGCAAAGGCGCCAGGAAATAGCGCGACAATAAAAAACGGGAGAGTCTGATGACTGCCGCCCCTCTAAACGCTGTGCTAACAACGTTCAGTAATGCCGCCAATGAAGAGGTTGCAGCTGCCGAGCTGGCTGCAAAGCTGAAAAACCCGAACTTGGGTTTCGTACTGTTCTTTTGCTCAGTGGAATATGATCTTGATCGTCTGGCTGCAGCCATGCGGGATAACTTCGCTGGAATTCCCATGTCAGGCTGCACCTCCTGCGGTGAAATTACTTCCAAAGGGTATGATCAGGGATCAATTGTGGCCATTGGGTTTGATCGCCGGTTATTCACAGTCAGTCAAAAGCTTGTGGAAAATGTGGACAGTTTCGGCCTTCTCGATGCCCAGCAGCTTGTCGATGGCTTGCTAACCGAGTGCAGCGAAGGTATGACGGAGTCACCCGCAGAGCACAATACTTTTGTGCTAACGCTGATGGATGGGCTATCAGTGAATGAAGAAATGGTCTTGGCTACGCTTAATTCGGCGTTAGGCAGTATTGCCTGCTTTGGTGGCTCGGCGGGGGATGAATATAGATTAAGCGGCACTTATGTTTATAGCGATGGCGGTTTCACCAGCGAAGCCGCCACGGTGATAATGATTTCTACCTCATTAGATTTCGAAGTGTTCAGCACCCATCATTTAATTCCTGAAAAAACCAAGTTTGTAGTTACTTCTGCGGATCCGGAAAAGCGTACCGTCTATGAACTCAATGCTGAACCAGCGGCAAAAGCCTATGCACGGCTGATCGGTGTTTCGGTTGAAGAGCTGGACGATATGACATTCGCCTGTTCGCCTTTAGCGGTACGTATTAATGATGGCTACTATGCACGTTCTATCCAGCGAGTTAACGATGATCTTAGCCTGACGTTTTATTGTGCAGTTGAAAATGGCATCGTTTTGACAGCAATGAAAACCGACTCCTTGCTTGATGATCTTGAAACCAAACTCAGTGCCATAGAGCGTCGTATGGGACCATCATGGTTAACGATTGGGTGTGATTGCTGCATGCGTTATGCGCAAATTGAGTCGGAAGGTATGGTGGACCAGGCATCGGCATTGCTTCGTCGATACGGGGTGATCGGCTTCAGTACCTATGGGGAGCATGTTGACGGTATGCACCTTAATCACACATTGACCGGGGTTGTCATTGGACAAAGAAACCGTCTCTGAATCGGGTCCGACTGAGAGGGAGCGCTCTCCCTGGGACCTCCATGAAGCACGGCTAATGGCTGAAAATGCCAGGCTGAGCAGGATTTGTGATGCCTTGATAGAAAGGGTGGAGGCAAGCAATATGGCCCCCACCGCCCCTTATGCAGCATTTCAGCATTCAGTTGTTCTGGCCGAGCAGGTGCGTGAGCGGACTCAGGACTTACGTGATGTAAACCAGAAACTACTGGAAGAAATAGAAGAGCGTCGCCACATAGAAATGCAGCTACGCGAAGCACGGGAAAAAGCGGAGCAGGCGAACCTTTCTAAAACACGCTTTGTTGCAGCGGTGAGCCATGATTTGATGCAGCCACTGAATGCTGCTCGGCTCTTCACCAGTGCGTTGCAGGAAAAGCCAGAGAATATGACGTTTCAGCTCGCTCATATCAGCACAGCGCTGACTGATCTTGAATCACTCATTACTACACTTTCAGATGCTTCAAAGCTGGATGCCGGAGTAGTAACGGCTGAGCTCGAAGTTTTTCCATTAAGTCGTTTACTGGATGTTCTAGCTGAAGAGTTTAGGCAAATCGCGCAACAGAAAGGTCTGCGATTTCGTTATGTTCCTTGCGCATCCTTGGTTAGATCTGATTCACAATTATTAAGCAGAATCCTTCGTAACCTGTTATCTAATGCGGTTCGTTATACAGAAAGTGGCTCGATCTTACTGGGTTGCCGGAAACGCGATGAGGGGGTTGAGGTTGTGGTCACTGATACCGGAATAGGTATTCGTGATGATCAACATGATGAAATATTTAAAGAGTTCAAACGTGGAAAGCAAGCCGTAAGACACCACGAGCGAGGCTTGGGTCTGGGCTTGGCTATTGTGGAAAAAATTAGCGATATACTCTCCCATCCCTTGCGTTTTCACTCTCAAGATGGGAAAGGGTCAAGCTTTGGTTTATTAATCCCTATTGCTGAGCCTGAGGCTTATATCCGCAGAGCTTTGTCAGAAGACCCTTTTGTAGATCAATCTCTGCAAGGACTGCGTATTTGGGTGGTTGATAACGATGAGGCAATCTGCATTGGGATGCAAACCTTGATGGAGGGGTGGGGGTGTGATGTGGTGGTCGCTGATTCGTTAGCCTCTTTACGTAGTAAGGTGGATACCGGCGCTGACGACGCTGATGTATTACTAATGGATTATCATCTGGATCCAGGGACAGATGATGGTATTACTGTTGCAACGTTCATTAATTCTGGCCGTCAAATCCCATTACCGGTAATGCTGGTAACGGCTGATCGTAGTGCAGAGCTAAAACAACGCTGTATCCAGAATGGATTTATGCAGATTTACAAGCCATTGAAGCCATTAAAGTTGAAAATGGCGTTGAAGAATTTGTCCGGCAGGTTAAAAGGAAAAGAAGAGTAGCCCCCGCCTGACAGAGAAGGGGGCTGAAGTCCGCGGTTTACGGTCCAGGTCCGTCTTTATAAGCCCAATCAAAGGGGCAAGCGGTGCACCCGTGCATGTCCATGCTCTGGAAGTTTCCATAGCGCAGGTTTGCGCCTTCCAGGTTGGCATTGCGCAAACTGGAAAGGTTTAGCTTAACCTCTTGAAGGTTGGCATCCTGGAGGTTAGCACCATTGAGTTTTGCTTTATTGAACCAGGCCATCTCCAGGTTGACGCCTGTCATATTGGCATTGTTCCATTCAGAACGAGTCAGCCGGCCAAACTCCAAATTCGCACCAGTTGCATCCACGTTGTGAAAAATTGCTTTCTGGGCAAACAGGTTCCAGCTTTGTATGGCAATCAAGCGAGCGCCGGTAAGGTCTGCCATGCGCAGGTTGGTGCTCATTAGGCGCGCCCGGCTCATATTCGCGTTGCGAAGATTGGCTTTTTCCAGATTGACTCCCTTAAGGTTGCTGTGTCGCAGGTCTGCGCCTTCAAGATTGGCGCCTGCAAAATTTGCTCCCGTCAGGTCTAAGCCGCTAAGGTCCGCACCTTTTAGGTCCGCACCTGCGCAGTCGGTGGCTGGCTTAAGTTGGCAACCATTATGGCTGGGAATGTCCGCGCTAAAGTCGTCAGCATGAACGCCGCCATTTAGAGCCAGGAAAGTGACTAAAGTTATTGCTCGAGATAACGTTATAAGTTTCATTATATTCTCCTGGAAAAGCGTCAGCCCGCAATGCGGGCTGACGTTCCTGTTACTTGCTGGCCAGGTCCTTGGCGAATTTGGGGAGTTTAAATACCCAGAAAGAACCGCCTTGGGAGATAGGCTTGGTTAGCTCAGCCATGTCACCGCCCCAGAGTGGTACTGCACCGCCGTACCCGGCTGTTACACCAATGTACTGCTCGCCATCCATTTCCCATGTGATCGGTGGAGAAATGATCCCGGTACCGACCTGGAACTTCCACAGCTCTTCACCCGTTTTCGCGTCAAAGGCCTTGAAGTAACCGTCACCTGTACCAGTGAAGACCAGGTTACCTTTGGTTGCGAGCACGCCGGCCCAGAGAGGCATGGGTTCTTTATGTTCCCAGGCCACTTTACCGGTAGTCGGATCCATAGCACGAAGGATGCCAACGTGGTCGTCGAACAACCGTTTAATGCGGAAACCCATGCCGAGATAGGCAGAACCAGGCTGATATTCAACCTCTTCGGTCCAGTAATCTTCTTTCCAGTGGTTGGCAGGAACGTAGAACAGGCCCGTGTCCTGGCTATATGCCATAGGGTTCCAGTTTTTGCCGCCAAGGAAAGGAGGAGAAACCTCAACTGCTGGGGATCGAGTTTCACCATCCTTGAGACGTGCAGGACGTTGGCCATCGACTTCAATGGGGCGACCGGTATCCAGATCAATACCTTTAGCCCAAGTAATACCGTCTACGAATGGGAATGCATTGAGAAGTTTACCGTTAGCACGGTCGGTCACATAGAAGAAACCATTGCGGTCAGCGTGAGCGCCGGCTTTATGTTTCTTGCCTTTCTTGTCCTTGTAGTCAAAGAGAACGATTTCGTTATTACCCGAGAAATCCCAGGCATCGTTAGGTGTATGTTGATAGAACCACTTGATTTCACCGGTAGTTGGATCAACACCGACTTGGCCTGATGTGTATAGGCTATCGTAGTCGGCAGGGTCACCGTCTGGTGCAGTACGCGCCCAGCCGTTCCAGGGAGCCGGGTTGCCAGCGCCGATGATGATGGTATTGGTTGATGCATCAAAGGTAGCGCTTTGCCATGGTGCACCACCACCTTGGCTCCAGGCTTTCACTTTACCTGTTTCTGTATTGGGGTCATCAGGCCAGCTAGGCGCCCTTGGGTCGCCACTTGGGGTGCTGTCTTCACCGTTAAGACGACCAATGTGCCCTTCCACGAAAGGACGCATCCAGACTTCCTCACCCGTTGCAGGGTCGCGCGCAAACAGTTTCCCGACAACACCAAATTCGTCACCGGAAGAGCCATGAATCAACAGAACTTTGCCGGTTTTTTGATCTTTAACAATGGTTGGCGCGCCAGTCATTGTATAACCGACTTTATGATCGGCGAACTTTTTACGCCAAACGACCTTACCCGTGTCTTTGTTCAGAGCCACTACGCTGGCATCAAGGGTGCCAAAGAAAATGTTGTCGCCATAAATGGCGGCACCGCGGTTTACAACATCACAGCAAGGACGAATGTCGTCAGGTAGACGATGTGAATAAGTCCAGATGCGTTTTCCAGTTTTAGCATCAACAGCGAAAACACGGGAGTAGGAACCCGTTACGTAGATCACGCCTTCATGCACAAGGGCTTGAGATTCCTGGCCTCGCTGCTTTTCATCACCGAATGAGTAAGACCACGCAGGGGTA
>NZ_LWFX01001069.1:0-1849 GCF_001635175.1 Alcanivorax sp. HI0083
ATTACCGATGGGGTTGCGAATTGCCTCGCTCGTTGAGGTTGGTTCGGGCTGGAACGTATCAGCTTCAATAACGTCAACCGGCTGCTCCGACAGGTCTGCATAGTGCTGATAAAGCGGCAGCATGCGATTCACGCTGATGTTTTTTTTCAGGCCCGCCTTGAATTGTAGTTCCTCAAACCAGCTCGCGCTTTGTTGTCCCTCACGGTATTGCTCATGGAGAAAGAAATGCGCCATCAGCGAGAATTCTTTCTTCAATGGCGAATGAAAACTTCTTTCTGTCGGGCTCAATGACGCAAGATTCGGCGCGGACATTTTTCCCTGTTGAACCAGAAGCGCCACCAGTTGCAGTTTTTCGGCCAGCATGGCGTTGGCGATCATCTTGCTGATCAGGCTATGGTCCTGTGCCAGCCAGTGGCGAAGCTGCTGGATTTCTTTGCCGATGTTTTCCCCTGGGGTTTCGCTGATTGCCCAGGCCAGAGACTGCAGACGCGAAGCGGTGAGCAGCAGACTGTACTCGGGAAAGCTAGCCTCCAGGTACGGTGGTGTATTGTCCGAGAAATACGCAAACCCGATAAGGGTTCGGTAGCGATCAATCAGGAACTGATACTGGTTTAACAGAACCTCGGCCTGCATGCGCTTGTCCTGCTGCTCAAGCAGGCAGGCCGCGTCCATCTTTTGGCATAGCAAGGGCGATGCATTCAGCTCCCGATAATCATTGGGAAGCGACAGATCCGGTTGGATTTTCTGGCGCTGCACCAGTGCGTTTCCCTGCCGCTCAGGTGATTGATCGGCGGGTGCGCCAAAGCCCAACAGATAAGCGTAAGCGGGGTTGTCATCAGTGGGTGTGGTGTTCAGCCACTGCCGGGCGGCGTCATCAAGCGGCGCATCCTGCAGCCACCAGGTGGTAAACCCTGCCAGCGACAATACGCCAATTACCAGGATGATTTTCTTCATTATTCCGGCTCTTTACGTTTTGTTGGCTGTGACGGTGAGGCGGGCATGGCGAACTCCGTTTCGGCGATGCAGACAAGGGTCTCCGGGTGCACAGCCCGGGCTACGCGGTGGAAACAAAGAGTACCCATCAGTGGGCGTTGTTTGGGTACCAGGTTTCCAGGGCAACCTCCACGTTATTGTCGGTGGTGCCCAACCAGACTTGCCCGTCCTGGATCATGGCCTGCAACTGCATGGCCCGCTGGGCACAGGTGGCCAGTGCTGCTTCGCTGTCCGCGTCCACATGGACAATGGTCAGGTTGTCGAAGCGGCGAACCTTGTTCTTCATGCTGTCCCACCACACTTGTGGAGCGCGTGGGCCGTAACAGTAAATGGTCACGTGCCCGGCCAGGCCGCAGGCTTTGCGTAGCCGCTTCTCGTCGGGCATGCCCAGTTCGATCCAGTGTGCCAGGGTGTCGTTGGGGTGCCGTTGCCACAGGTCCGGTTCTTCCGGATTGGACAGGCCCCGCGAGAACGTCAGATCTTCATGGGCATTCAGGGCAAAGGCCAGCAGCCGCAACATCATTCGCGATTCGGTTTCTGAAGGGTGCAACGCCACCGTCAGGTTATGGGTGGCGTAATAATCCCGGTCCATATCGGAGACGGTGAGCTCGGCTTTGTAAATGGTGGCGGTGAGGGCCATGAATGAGTTCCGCTAGAGGCCAGATGCCGGACGCCAGACGTTGACGCCCTGCAGCGCGACCAGGGTTGCAGGGATAGCGCGTGAGCATACGCTTTTTGGCGTCAGGCGTCAGGCGTCAGGCGTCAGGCGTCAGGCGTCAGGCGTCAGGCGTCAGTTGTTCCTACACCAGCGCCCAGACCCCGAAACCGACAAACAGCGCCGCGCTGATGCGGTGGG
>NZ_LWFX01001070.1:0-4364 GCF_001635175.1 Alcanivorax sp. HI0083
GTGATGATGGGAATGGTGGAAAAGGACGAACCAATGCCCAGAGTCACGAACAGGCCAAGCAACAGCAGCAGCGCGGCAGCGATAGGCGGGCTTTGCAAGCCACTGGTTACCGCTTCCACCAATACGGGAACCTGCCCGCTGGCATTCACCACAGAGGCGTAACCGTTAGCGGCGATCATGATGAAGCCAATCAGCGACATCATTTTGACCCCCTGAGTAAAGGCATCCTGGGAGTCCCCCCAGGGCACCACGCCGCCTGCCGTAAACACCAGAAAGCCGACCAGTGCGCCGAGAATAATGGAGTCGCTGTAAAGCTGCAGGGCCAGCGCTGACGCCAGTGCCAGTGCTGCGACGACCACGTTGCGTACCGAGAGAGGGGCGTGCTGTTCTTCACCGGGTAGCTGTACGGGCCGGTAGTCGCGGGGTTTACGGTAACGGAATATGGCCAGCAGCAGGCCAACCAGCATGCCGGCAGCGGGCAGTAGCATGGCCAGAGGCAAGGTGTCGTTGGGCAGCGCCAGGCCGGCCTTGGCCAGACTGGGCCCCAGTTGGGTGTGCAGGAAAATACTGCCGAAGCCCACTGGCAACATCATGTAAGGGGTGATCAGGCCAAAGGTCAGTATGCAGGCGGCCAGCCGGCGATCCAGGCGCAGCTGGTGCATCACTTCCAGCAAGGGCGGCACCAGAATCGGGATGAAGGCGATATGGATGGGCACCAGGTTCTGGCTCATGATCGCGGCAGCCAGCAGCACGGTGAGTAGCAGGGTGCGGATGCGGCGTAGCTGGCCGGGATCCGGCGAGCGGCCAAGTTTTTCGATGATGCGTCCGGCCAGCCATTCGGTGATGCCGGAGCGGGCGATGGCCACGGCAAAAGCCCCCAGCAGGGCATAGCTGAGGGCGATATTGGCGCCGTCGCCCAGGCCGTCAGTGAAGGCGGAAAGCGTGCTTTGCAATTCCAGCCCACTGCCCAGGCCCGCGACCAGCGCAGCGCAGAGTAACGCCAGCACCACATTCATGCGGGCAAGGCTGAGGCCCATCAGGATCAATACGGACCAGACAATGGGGTTGAATAACGGGTTCATGGTGCCTCCACCGGGCGTGCTCTGAGTCTACCGCGAGGCGGCGCAGTCTAGCAGGGGCGGCGAGCACTTCCTAACCCGGTGCCGGGCGTCTTTGGCCGGTCGGTGGTGTAATCCGGTTTCATTCAATGAATAGAGTGGGGCGGTGAACGTTTTCGCTTTCAGGTTGGGGCAAGCTCGCACGGGTGGCGGGCGAGCTGGCGGTTAGAGGCTACGGACGCTATTGGTCCGTGCGGTGCGACTCGCCTTCAATGGTGTCGCCGCCGCCAAGACCGGTTCGGTCATCGTTGCTGCCTGGTCGTTGCTGGAACGGGTTGGTTGCTCCGCCGGAGTAGCTTGAGCGAGTGTAGGCAAACCCGGCTCCCTGCACGGTGGTGAAGCTTTGCAACGAGCCTTTCTGGATCACCTTGTTGGCCATCCAGCGGCGTGAACCGGGTAGCAACAAGGCAAAGCCCACGGCGTCGGTAATAAAGCCCGGAGTGATCAGCAGAGCGCCGCCGAGCAGCAGCATCATGCCTTCGACCATTTCCTGCCCGGGCATTTCACCTTGCTGCATACGCTGATTCAGGCGTACCCAGGTACTGAGGCCCTGGCGGCGGAACAGGTAGCTGCCCAGCAGGGCGGTTGCCACGGTAGCAACAATGGTGATTGGCCAGCCGATTGCCCCGGCGACTTGTGCCAGTACCAGTACCTCCAGCAGAGCAAAACCGAAGATGAAAAAGAAAACGCGACCAAAACCCATGAGGTGTCCTGTTTGCCGTCAATAGTCAGTATGTGGTCATGATTGGACCTGAATTCAAGGGGCAGGTTCCTGCGCGATGGTTTGCTCCAGTTGCTGGCGGAGCCAGCGGTGGGCCGGGTCGCGTTGCTGGGCCGGTGACCAGATCATGTAGATGGGGACGGGCGGCAGGTCAACGGGGAAGGGCAGCACCTGCAACTGCATGGTTTCGGCGTACTGCTGAGCGAGCCGGTCGGGGACGGTGGCAATCAGGTCCGAGCCGCCGCAAACCGCCAGCATGCTGGCAAATTGGGTCACCCGGGCCCCCGTGCGGCGCTGCCAGCCGGGGGCATTGAGAATCTGGTCCAGGGGAAGTTGCCGATTGCGGTCCGGCAGCACCACATGTTCGGCATCCAGAAATTGCTGTTTGTTGCACCGTCCCTTGATGGTGGGGTGGCCCTTGCGGGCGATCACGGACAGCCGTTCTTGCAGTAATACGCTGCGTTGCAGGCGGTCATCGTCAGCCACGAAAGCGTCCACGGAGAGGTCTGCCCGGCCTTTGTGGAGTTCGTCGGGCATATCATCGTTGGCAGACAGGATTTCCAGTACCACCTGGGGCGCTTGTTGGCGGAGTCTGGCCAGCAGGGGGCCCAGTACCACCATTTCGAAATAGTCCAGGCTGAGAATGCGGAAATGGCGCTGGCTGGTGGCCGGGTCGAAGCGGTTATCCGGGTTCAGGGTGTCGCGCAGGGCGGCCAGTTGCGGGCCAAGCTGATCATGTAGCTCCCGGGCACGGGGGGTGGGTGTCATCCCATGGTGGGTGCGCACAAACAGGGTGTCTGCAAAGGTGTGGCGCAGGCGCTGCAGGGCCGCGCTGATTGCGGGCTGGCTCATGCCCAGCGATTCCGCGGCACGGGAGAGCTGGCCGGCCTCCATGATGGCATCGAAGACGGGCAGCAGGTTCAGGTCGATACTACGCAAGTTCAGCTTCATGGATATTAGTTATACCAAATATCAATTAGAAAGATAAATACAGTCTGTCTAGTTTGGAGGTGCGCATAACAACAACCGGGAGAATACCCATGGACCAGATACTGACCTTGTCAGTCACCACCTTCATCGTTATCACCGCCATCTGGGAAGTCTTTGCGGGCCGCACCCGCGAAGGCAGAAAGACTCGCCAGGACTGGAAAGTCGCGTTTCTTGCCACTTTCATCATGGTGGCTATTCAGCGCCCGCTGATGCTGCTGTTGATTACGCTGGCTCTGACCGGTCTCTTCCCGGGTAGCGCCGGATCACTTGCCTGGCTGCAAAGCGAGTATTTCTGGCCGACCCTGATTGCCTTCTTCTGCATCGAAGAATTCCTGCACGGGTCCTTCCACCTGTTTGCCCACAGTCGCCGCCCGAAGAACAAGGCGCTGCAGTGGGTGCAGGCGTTCTACAAGATGAGTCATCGACCCCATCACCTGGCTGGCGGCCAGGACAACAAGGGGCAGCTGTCTGTGACGCAGACCTTTGTGAATGGCTGGGCCTGGTGGTTGATCATGCCTAACTACGCCTTCCAGCTGGTTTGTCTGTATCTGGGCCTGGTGGAAATTTTCCTTGTGGCGACGGCCTTTAAAGGGTTGTGGGCAGCACAGACCCATGTGAACTGGAATTGGGATCTGTACTTCCATAATCACAAGTGGGCCTGGGTGCGTAAAACCATGTGGGCACTGGCGCACGTGATTACCTTTCCGACCCAGCATCACCATCACCATGCCCGTGGCCCCAACTCGGCCAAGAACGTGACGTCCACCCTGGCGATCTACGACTGGCTGATCTTCGGTACCCTGGCCATCGAGAAGGAAAAACCGAAGATGTATGGCTGGCGCCAGAATGATGAAGAAGCCAATAGTGTGCTCAAGCGTTATTTCAAATGGGATGTGCGCGAATACATGCCGGGTGGCGCGGCAAAGGCAAAAGCCCGCGCTGAAGCGAAGGCTGCCAAAAAGGCACAGAAAGAGGTGGCCGAGGTCGCCTGATCAACCTCGACTCCTTGTGCTATCCACCTCGGGAGAGCGTGGAATTAAAGACCTCGCCGGGTAACCGGCGGGGTCTTTTTTTGCCGCGCTGCGACCGGACACTGGCCCCTGCAGCGGCGCTGTAGAAAGCTTGGCCTGCAGCCCACAAAAAAGCCGCACCCTGTGGGCGCGGCTTTTTGTTGCTTCTTGCCTGTTGCGTGAAGCATGAGGCCTGCTGCGGGTTTAAGCCCCCAACAGCATCTGGCCACATACACGCACAACGTTGCCAGTCAGGCCCTGGGAGGCCGGGCTGGCAAAGAAAGCGATGGTTTCGGCCACGTCTACCGGTTGACCGCCCTGGTTCATGGCGTTCATGCGACGGCCCGCTTCACGGATGGTGAAGGGAATGGCGGCGGTCATCTGGGTTTCGATGAAGCCTGGTGCCACGGCATTGATGGTGATGCCTTGCTCGGCGTATTCATCCTTGAACGCATCGACCATGCCGATGACTGCTGCTTTGGAACAACCATAGTTGGTCTGGCCCAGGTTGCCGGCAATGCCCGC
>NZ_LWFX01001071.1:0-658 GCF_001635175.1 Alcanivorax sp. HI0083
TGCCACCTGCAAACGCTCCCCCATCCGCAGCTGCTCGATGTGAATATAGCGCCGACACAGCTCCAGTTCTTCTTCCAGTGAGGCCTCGTTTCCACTGTTCTTGAGGCTGGCGCGAAACAGCACCGACAAGTCCTCCACCACCTGCTCCGCCCCATCCGGGTCCACCGCGATAAGGCTGGCGATAATGTTCATGGAATTGAACAGAAAGTGCGGGCGGATCCGTGATTGCAGGGCCTGAATACGTGCCTGCAACTCAGCCTGATCCTTTTGCCGCAACTGCTCCTGCACATAGAAATAGCGCATAACCAGGCCGGCGATGATCGCCGCAATCAAGCCGTTAACCGGAATTTCTGTAGACCACAGCCCCATTTCCAGTGCGCCGCCGCTCACCCAAGCCATGATCAGCCGGGCCAGAACGCTGAACAACAGGGTATCGACCACCACCAGCAATACCACAGCGGTAGAGGTCCAGGCGGGTGGCAACAGGTTCAGTCGATTACGCAGCTGGCACACCAGCGCCGCAGACGTCAGCCCCACCCACTGCACGAACAGAGAGGTAACCGCCAGCCGACCGACACTGAAATCGTCGTAGTAAGTGGCCACCAACGTCACCACCAACGCCATCAACTCAGCCACCACCACCACCACCAGCACGGCT
>NZ_LWFX01001072.1:0-6470 GCF_001635175.1 Alcanivorax sp. HI0083
ATCGAAGATCAGCCATTATCCCGACCGCGCACGTTGCGCACCGCATTTTCCCATCCCCCCGTGCTGAATACTGAAGAGGTGATCTCATGAACGCTTACTGGAAACTGTTACCCCTGGTGGCGGCGATTACCCTGACGGCCTGTGGTGGCGGAAGCTCCTCCGGTGGTGGCGTGAATGCCGGTGCCGATGGCGGCAATGTGGAAACGCCCAATGGCCCTGGTGATGGTGGTGAAGGGGAAGGAGACGGAGAGCCGGATGAGGGCGGCGGCGGTGAAACCGGCGCTAACCCGCCAGCGGCGGTACGCTTTATTGTGATCGGCGATTCCGGTAGCGGCTCTGCCGGTCAATATGCCGTGGGGCAGGCGATAGCCGATGTCTGTGACGGCAAGGATGAATTTGTCGGTGACATGGCCTTTGCAGGGTGCGATCTGGTGGTCGGGCTGGGCGACAACATTTATGAGTCCGGGGTCACCAGCGTGGATGATCCCCAGTTCGCAGAAAAATTTGAAAAACCGTTTGAGCCGGTACAGCTGCCGTTCTACATGGTGCTGGGTAACCACGACAATACCGGTTACGTGGGCGGCGACGGGGCGGGCAATGCCCGTGGCGAATTCCAGGTGGATTATTCCTATTTCGATGGCCGCCTGTCTGACCGCTGGAATATGCCGGATCGTTATTTCAAACACAGTGCGGGTAATACCTCTCAGGGGGAGCGCCCTCTGGTGGATTTCTTTGCGCTGGATTCCAACCCCATTGCGGGTGGCTTTGCCGACCCGGATATTGCCTACGCGTATCACACCTATGGTGTGGATCAGCGTAACTGGGCTGTGAATGCCATCGCTGGCTCCAATGCGGTATTCCGCATTGGCATGGCGCACCATCCGTACTTGTCCAATGGCAGCCACGGTAACGCGGGCAACTACGATGGCGTACCCAGTGAACTGTTACCGGTGCTGGCCGGCGAGCGCTGGAAGGCGTTCATGGAAGAAGCGGTCTGCGACCAGACCGATTTTTTCTTCGCCGGTCATGATCACGATTTGCAGGTACTCAATGCCGTGCCGTCCTGTGGGCGCACGGAATTTGTGGTGAGCGGTGCCGCCGGCAAGACTCGCTCCATTGATGACCCGGAACGTAATGCCGCCCGTTTTCAGCAGGGCGATACCTACGGCTTTTTCTGGATGAAAGCGGTGGAGGCGAATGCGGAAACCATGGCCCCGGCTCAGCTCTGCATCGAAGCCTATACGGTGGACCCGGAAGCGGAAGGCCTGGGTGTGATCAGTGGCGGTGAGCTGACGCCGGCCTACACCCATTGTTATGAGAAGCAGCCCATGGTGCTGCTCAGCGGCAACAATGATTTCTCCGGCCAGCCGCTGGGCGATGGTGCCCTGCCGTTGCCGCTGCCGGATGGTTTCGATGCGGACTTCACCGGCCCGTTGAAAGAACTGCGCGAGACATTGGTGTCCGGCTTTACCGAAGTAGGTGCCAACCTGCCGGAAGAGCAGCGTCAGGTGTTCGACCAGATCATTGCCGGTACCGACATCCTGTTCAATGCTATGGATGCGGCAACCGCGGCGATCCTGGAAGGCGACAGCAGTGAAATGACGCAATCGGTGCAGGCGGTGCTGGCGGCTTCCGAGCAGTTGCAGGCCATCGATACCAGTGGCCTGCCGGCCCCTTTCGATCAGCTTGGCAGCGCCTTTGATGCTCTGGCCGCCGGCGTCGGTACGGGTAGCGGCGATGTGGGCGTGGGCGGTGACGGCAGTACCGTGGATGATGTTGCCTTTATTGCTGCACCGCTGGTGTCTTTGTCGCGCAACTTGAACAATATTCTTGATGGCGTTGAGGAGCAGGTGCCTGGGGAAGTGCCGGTGTTCGCCGGGCTCACGTCTGTGCTTTCAACCGTATCGTTGGGCCTTGCCAATACCCTGGAGCAGCTGGTGATGCTGGATACCAGTGCCACCGGTGAGCAACTGCTTGGTACGGTGCAGGGCACCCTGGAAAATCTGGTGAATGATGTGTTGTGGCTTAACCAGATCCCCGGTGCAGAGGATTACACCACCTTGCCTGGTGATGCACTGTCATCGGTGTTGTTAACGGTGGTCCGTGAGGTGACAGAGCAACTGGATGAGCGTTTGCTGAACCCGCTGGCGCCACTGCTGGATTTGTTGTCGCCGATCACCGGGTTGTTGGCTGGATTGCTGGACGGCCTGTAGCCGGAAGCAGAAATGGGATTCCCATAACAACAAAGGCAGATCCATTTTTCATAATCACGCAGTCCGGAAACGGGCTGCGTTTTTTTGGGGGGGCAGGTGAGTGTCTCGTTCACGGCGGCACCCGCAGGCCTATTTCGAACCGTTTCTTTCCAAGGAACCGCTGAATAAAAAAGATTACGCCAGCTTTTCGCCTGCGCGGCGGGGGGCGGTGGAATGCATGCCGACAGGCACCCCCAATGACGACAGCGTGTCCATCACCTGATCTACGGTAATACGCTGCAGGCAGGGGTAGCTGTCCCGGGCACAGCTGCTGCGCTCGCATTCTGCTGCGCAGGGTTGCCACCGTAATACGCGGGCGTGGGGTGAGAGTGGGTGCCAGAGGTCATCATTGGTGGGGCCGAACAGGCCTACGGTAGGAATGCCGCAGGCCGCTGCCAAATGCATGGGGCCGCTGTCGTTACCCACATAGGCTCGGCTGTGTTGCAGCAGTGCAATCAACTCCGCCAGGTTCAGTTGATCACACAGATCCAGCACCGGTTTGCAAAGAAAGGATTGTACGCGGGCTATTTGTACTCGGTCCTTGTGTCCGGCGCCGATTAATATGGGGGTGAGTCCGGCGCGGCGTGCATGCTGACACAGCGACGCGAATTGTTCCGCATGCCACATCTTGTAGGTCTTGGTGGCACCCACATGCAGAATCAGGCGAGTTTCATCGGCGTGCATTGGCAGCAAGGCACGGATGCGCACGTTGCTGTCGGGGCATTCGGCTAGCGGCAGGTAATGTGCCGGCGCGGATGCTGCGGGTTGGCTCAGGCTGGCGTAGCTGTGCCAGCGGTGGCCTTGCCAGTCCGGTTCCAGCGATTTGTTATAGAACCAGTGGCCATGGCGGCGCGGCGGGCCGATGCGTGTTGCTGCACCGGACAGTCGGCTCAGCGTGGCAGATTTCTGTTCGCCTTCAATGTCCACACAGATGTCTGCACGAAAGCGTCGCATGGCGCGCACAAAACCCAGGTAATGCGTTATACGCTGCCATAAAGGCCGGGTCGAAGAGAGTGCCTGTTCCGGGTAGAAAAGGAACCGTTTTTCGCCGGGCAAACTTTGCGCCACCAATGCCTGGTAACGCGCATCTGTCACCAACAAGGCATCAGGATGCGCCGATAGCATGGTGCGTAAATGCGGCAGGGCAATCAGCAGGTTGCCCATATGGCTGCACGGAAAAAGTATTAACAGGCGAGGCATGAAGGCGAACACAGTTATCAGCGAAAACTGTTTTCAGACTAGGCGGTAAGGGTGACGGTTATATGACGAGTTGCGAGTTGCGAGTTGCGAGTTGCGAGTTGCGAGTTGCGAGTTGCGAGTTGCGAGTTGCGAGTTGCGAGTTGCGAGTTGCGAGTTGCGAGTTGCGAAAAATAGATAGGGGAAGCCAGAAAAGTTCCTTGGGCTCGACAGGTTTCAGGAAATATTGCGGGTAGATCTGGATTCCTGTCGACTCGCTCCGCTCGGTTCGCCCCTCAAGTTGGGCTCCTACAGTAGAGCCAACGGAGAGGCTGGTGTCGCCCCGGTTTTCCTTTTCAACTTTCAACTTTGGACTTTGAACTGGATCCCGCGGGCAGAGCGGCCACCGTGAGGCACCGCGCCTAACCCGAGTTGTCGCTAGTCACTAGCAGCTTGTTGCTGCTTTTAATCCCGCTCGATCAACCATTCCGCAATGCGCCCCCAGCTCTGTTTCTGTGCGGCGGCGCTGCCCAGGATACCCATATGCCCACCATCAATGGTGACAAAGGTTTTATCCTTGCTGCGAATCAGCGGTTTCATGGCCTGGCTGCATTCCGGGGTGACGATGGGATCGTTGGCACCGGTAATGTTCAGCACGTTAGCGGTGACCTGGTTCAGGTGCCCGTCAGTCCCTTCCATGGGGAGTTGGCCGTGGGCGACCACGTTGTCCGTCCACAGGTAGCGGATGATGTCCTGAATCACGCCGCCGGGGTAGGCCACCATGTCGTCCAGAAAAGCCCCGTTGGTGGCGTGGGAGGCGACGAAGTCCCGGTCATGCAGGTTCTTCATCAGGCTCCAGTAACCCTGCAGGCTGCCAATGGGGTTGGTGAGCTTGAAGGCCAGGCTGTTTACCCAGCCCGGGGAACGCAACAGGTCCGCAGGCACATCATGGATACGCAGGCCGGTGCGTTTGCGAATCCACTTGGCCCGGCGGCTCAGGGCGCGGTACTGGCCGCCCAGCGCGCCGTTGCGGTGATAATCCGTGGGCGCGCCGATCAATACCAGGTTGTTGATGTCCGGGTCGTTACCCAGGGCGGCGTAGCAGAGGCTGAACAATCCGCCGAAGCTCCAGCCGTGCAGGCTCAGTTTCTGCTCACCACTGTGCTGGCGGACCTGCACCAGCAGTTTGGGCAGATAGTCCGCAAAGTAGCTGCTCAGGCTCAGGTGGTTGTGATGGCGGCCGGGGCGGCCCCAGTCGACCATGTACAGCTCGAACCCGCGGGCGCGCAGGTAACGCACCAGACTGCGCTGGGGGAACAGATCATAGATCAGCATGTTCACTGCCAGCGGTGCCACCAGCACCAATGGCGTGCGCTGGGTGGTCTGGCTGACCGGCACTACGGTGCCGTCCGACAGGGGAATGGCGCTTTCGGTCAGCGGCGGGTAATAACGCAGTTTTACCAGACCGTCGTCGAACAGGGTCTCGTAGGGCGTCTGTTCCGCCTGGCTGAGTTGCTGGGCGTCGAAAAGGCGCGCCCGGCCATTGTCCAGGCGATGCCGCCAGGGGCGGGTTCGCTTGTAAACCACCTGCTGTAGTGTGTCAGTTAGCATGAATTCCACCGGCTAAGGATCAACGGGCGGTTATTGTAGGGAAGAAGCGGGCGGGCGCAGTTGCCGTGCGGACCGCCATTGATGTCGGGGGGGATACCCGCCCCGATTTGCCGCAGTTCCGGTCATTGCGGATGAGCGGGATCTGTGCAGGGCGGGGCGTTTATATCAGTGGGTATAAGCGCCCAGTTTGCCGCGCACCCGTACCTGGCTGCCGGCTTTCAGATTATCTTCAAAGCCGGCTTTCCCTTCAGGGAACAGCATGACCACGGTGGAGCCGAGCAGGAAGCGGCCCAGTTCCTCACCTTTCTCCAGGGTGATGGGGGCGGTGCGCAGGTAGTCGGTGGTGACCACCTGTTTGGGCAGCGGGGTGACCTGCCCACTGAATACGGTCTCGATGCCGGCGACAATCATGGCGCCGACCAGAATCACTGCCATGGGGCCCTGTTCGGTATCAAAGATGCACACCAGCCGTTCGTTGCGGGCAAACAGGTTGGGCACGCCGTTGGCGGTCGCTTCGTTCACCGAGAACAGGTCGCCAGGCACGTAACGGGTTTCGCGCAGGGTGCCGGTAAAAGGCATGTGCACACGGTGATAATCGCGGGGAGAGAGGTAGATGGTGGCGAACTGGCCATTGGTGAATTCACTGGCCAGCGCACTGTCGCCACCGAGCAGGTCGTAGAGGGAGTAATCGTGCCCCTTGGCCTGGAATACCTGGTTGGCGCGAATGGCGCCGAGCTGGCTGACAGCACCGTCTGCCGGGCAGGCAATCTCGTTATCGCCGCTGGCTTCCAGTGGTCGGGCATCGGGTTTCAGTGCGCGCGTAAAAAAAGCATTGAAGGTGGGAAATCGATCCGCGTCTTCGATCTGGGCTTCGGACAAGTCAATGCCGAACCGCTTCATGAACAGATTGATGAAGGTGGTCTTGATCCACGGCACTTCGCTGCGGGCCAGCATGCCCACCAGCCGGGACAGGCCGTGCTGAGGGACCAGATACTGCAGGGTAACGAACAGTTTGTCGCGCCAGTTATTCAAGGGGAATCCTTACTCTTTCAGGGAGCCATTGGCCCGGGTTATTCGGTTTTCTGCGCGGGCGTATCGGGGTGATTCCCCCACTCGGCCCAGGAGCCGGCGTAGCCGCGCATGCGTTCAAAGCCCAGTAGCTTGCCTACCAGCCAGGAAAAACTGGAGCGGTGATGGGTCTGGCAGTGGGCAATCACTTCCTTGTCGCCGGTGATGCCCTGGGCGGCCAATTCTGCGCGGATGTCTTCCAGTGGACGCAGGCGCAGGTTGTTCTGCTTGTCCATGGGTTCGGTCCATTCGTGGTGACGGGCCCCGGGGATGTGCCCCGCCTTCTGGGCGAAGGCGCGCACACCGTCGAATTCGTCCAGGGAGCGGGAATCCCAGATCACCACATCGTCATCCTGATAATGG
>NZ_LWFX01001073.1:0-2645 GCF_001635175.1 Alcanivorax sp. HI0083
GCACCGCACGGTGCAGCATCACCGGACGCTGGCGGGAACCGTCTTCGGCCACGTATTCCGCATCCAGACGATCAGGCAACACGAAGTCCACTTGCAGGGTGCCGCACTGCCAGTCGCGGCCAATGGCGTCACGCAGTACGAATTCCAGTTTCGGGCCATAGAAAGCGCCTTCGCCCGGGTTCAGTTCGCATTCCAGCCCCAGGGATTCCACCGCAGAGCGCAGGGCGCCTTCGGCCTTGTCCCAGGTTTCGTCGGAGCCGGCACGGTTGTCCGGGCGATCGGAAAATTTGATGCGGAAGCTGTCGAAGCCGAAGTCTTCGTAGACTTCGCGCAGCATCTTGATAAAGCCGGCGGTTTCCTCGTTGACCTGTTCTTCGGTACAGAAGATATGCGCATCGTCCTGGCTGAACGAGCGGGCACGCATCAAGCCATGCAGGGCACCATGGGCCTCGTTACGGAACAGGGTGGTGAATTCGCCCAGACGAATCGGCAGGTCCCGGTAGCTGGTGATGCCTTGCTTGAAAATCTGCACGTGGCCCGGGCAGTTCATCGGCTTCACGGCCATTTCTTTGTGGTCGTGGGTGCAGACGGTGAACATGTCTTCGCCGTACTTGTCCCAGTGGCCGGACTGTTCCCAGAGGATGCGGTCCATCATCTGCGGGGTGGAGACTTCCTGATAGCCGCCTTTTTCCATCTTGCCGCGGATGTAGTTTTCCAGGTTCTGGCGCATGCGCCAGCCCTTCGGGTGCCAGAACATGCTGCCCACCGCTTCCTGCTGGATATGGAACAGGCCCATTTCCCTGGCGAGTTTGCGGTGGTCACGTTTTTCCGCTTCCTCAAGCTGCTTGAGGTGGGCGTTCAATTCTTTCTTGTCGCGCCAGGCGGTGCCGTAAATGCGCTGTAGCTGGGCATTGTTGGCATCGCCCCGCCAGTAGGCGCCGGCCACCTTGGTCAGCTTGAAACCGTCGCCCAGCTTGCTGGTGCTGGGCAGGTGTGGGCCGCGGCACAGGTCGATGAAATCGCCCTGGCGGTACAGGCTTACTTCCTGGTCGGCGGGCAGCTCGCGGATGATTTCGGCCTTGAATTCTTCGCCTTTCTCCAGGAAAAAGGCCACAGCTTCATCACGGTCCCAGACTTCACGGCGGATTTCCTCATTGCGGCGCACAATATCCTGCATGCGCTTTTCAATGGTTTTCAGGTCATCCGGAGTGAACGGGGTGTCCCGATGGAAGTCATAGTAGAAGCCGTTGGCAATGGTCGGGCCAATGGTCACCTGGGTATCCGGGAACAGCTCCTGCACGGCTTCGGCCATGACATGGGCGGCATCGTGGCGAATCAGTTCCAGGGCCTCGTCGGTCTCCCGGGTGATGATTTCCACCGTGGCGCCGTCGTCGATGGGCAGATAGACGTCGATCAGGTTGCCGTTGGCCTTGGCGGCCAGGGCTTGCTTGGCGAGTTTTTTGCTGATGCGTCCGGCGATTTCGAAGGCGGAGGCGGGTTGCTCAAACTCCATGCTTGCCCCATCGGGCAGTTGATAGCTCACACTCATGAGACAGGGGATCCAGGTGATTGGCTCAGAACCGGAAGATGGTAGGGAATCAGGCCCCCCGCTTCAAGGTGCGGGGGCGGCTAAGCGCCTCCTGAGGCATGATTTTGCAGCCTTTAGTGCGCCTGTCGTGGATTAACCGACGTATGGCACAGAATTTTGCCTGTTTCCGGGCGCCCGCCTATGCTTGGGACGGGGATGCAGGGATAGATGACAATGAAAGTCCAAGGATGAACCCGATGGAGCTGGATAGCCCATGATGACACCCTCACAAACGCAACAGATGGCAGACAACGCGCAGTTGCCCAGGCTGTTGCGGGTGGCGCAACACCTGAGTGAGCAGAAGGATGTCCCCCGTCTGCTTGAGGCGTTGCTCAAAGAAGTGCTCTACCTGTGCCATGCGGACACGGGTTGGGTGTGGTTGTATACCGATAGTCGCCCCCGGGCCGGGCTGAATTGTCTGTGTCAGGATGCGGGCGGTGGCAGTGGTGCGGTAAAGGAAGCGCCGCAATGGTTTCGCCCGTTAGCCGAAGACGCGGCCGTTGACGGCATGGTAGAGCAGTGTTTTGCTGCGGGTGAACCCCTCACCGTGGCATTGACGCAAACCTCTCTCAGTGAGGCTGATCAGGCGCTGCTGGCGGCACTGGCCCCGGATGCCAAAGGGGTTCAGCTCTGGCCACTGTACAACCATGAAGGCCTGGTAACCGGTGTGCTGCAGCTGGCCTATGACAAGCCGGTGCCCCGCAATCTGCAGCGTCTGGGGGAACATGGACACCTGATTTTCCAGTCCCTGCTGACCTACGGGGGGATTGCCCTGAGCAATCTCAGCCAGGTGCAGGAACTTAAGGACCTGCTGGATGCCTTTATCAAGGTGCTGGCCCAGGCCATTGATGCGAAAAGCCCTCACACCAGCGCCCATTGTCAGCGGGTGCCGGTGATCACCGAAATGCTGGCCCAGGCCACCTGTGATGATCAGGCGCTATTTCCCGATTTTTCGCTGGATGAAGAGGGCTGGTATGAGCTGCACGTGGCCGCCTGGCTGCACGACTGCGGTAAGCTGGCCACCCCGGACTCGGTGTTGGACAAGTCCACCAAGCTG
>NZ_LWFX01001074.1:0-3160 GCF_001635175.1 Alcanivorax sp. HI0083
GTGTCGGCATTACTGTCCCCTTGCTAATGGCTGCTGTAGGAGCACCTCTTGAGGTGCGAACCTCGCGAAGCGAGGCGACAGCGTTTGTGTCGCTCGCTGATGTTTTCTGAAACCTGTCGAGCGTTGATATTCCTGATCGTCCTGCGGACGATTTCCGCGCTGGCGCGCAGTTCGCACCTCAAGCGGTGCTCCTACATAGGTGTTGTAGAAATGTTGAGGTTATCAGGTCGCGCCTATCGATACGTCACCTGCTCGCTCGGCAGATGCAGATGCTCATTCACCGAGACTAGCCTCAGCTTGCCGGCATTCACAAGCACCCGGGTCACACTGGTGTTGATCAGGGTGCGGTTCCAGGTGATCAGGGCTTCGTCAGTAAGCCCCATCAACCGCTGGATGATCACGCTGATGGCGCCGCCGGAGGTGAACACCAGGGCGCTGTCGCCGCTGCTCAGGCTGTTGCCCAGGCTATAGGTGCTGGCCAGTACCCGTTCACGAAAGGCGGGCCAGCTTTCGCTGTAATCGCCGTCGCCGGTCTGCCAGCGGCGCAGGGCCTGCTCAAAGCGGGCCTGGAATACCTTGCGCGGGTGTTCCTGCTGCGCCAGCCACTGGGTCAGCGCCGCCCGGTCGGTGGCCAGGGGCCAGTCCACGGCCAGCAGTTCGCTGTGGTTGTATTCGTTGAAGCCGGTATCCGTATGCCATTCCTTAGCCAGCCCCAGCTCACCCAGGGTCGCTTCCGCTGTCTCCACATGGCGGCGCATGGTGCCGCAGATGGCCCGGGGAAAACCCAGCGACTGGTTCTGCAGGGCACGGCCAAGAATACGGCTTTGCTCCCAGCCCGGTTCGGAAAGCTGGTCGTAATCTTCCTTGCCGAAACTGGCCTGTCCGTGGCGGATCAGGTAAATCACCGGCATAAATCAGTGCTCTTTTTTCTGTTCGCTTTGTTCCAGCTTGCGCTGCAGGCGCACCGCGCCTTTCAGCATGATCCGGTTGAACACAAACGGCAGGAAGCGCTTGATCCAGTAAGCGCGGCGGCCGCTCTTGTGGGGCAGCAGGAAAAACTGTTGTTTGGCCACCGCCTGCTTGATCATTTCAGCAATCTGGTCGGCGGTGAGCTCGTCGCTGGACAGCAGCTTGTCCACGGTTTCGATCATGCCCGGTTCCGGGGTGCGCATGGACTCGTGCAGGTTGGTGCGGAAAAAGCCGGGACACACCACGGTGGTATGAATGCCATAGGGGGCCAGTTCGAAACGCAGGGTTTCCGACAGGGAAATGACGCCCGCCTTGGTCACGTTATAGCTGCCCATCACCGGTGCATGCAGCAGCCCGGCCAGGGAGGCGATATTGACGATATGCCCGTGGCCCTGGCGTTTCATCATCGGCACGAATACCTTGCAGCCGCGCACCACGCCTTTCACGTTGATATCGAAAATCCAGTCCCAGTCGGCCATGTCGCCACGGTCGATGCGGGCAGCACCGGCCACCCCGGCGTTGTTGACCAGCACGTCCAGCCCGCCCCAGTTCTGCTCCAGCCATTCGCGGGAGTTATTGAAGCTGGCGGCGTCGCGCACATCCAGATACTGGTACTGCAATTCGCCGGGCAGATCCTTGAGGGCGGCCAGGGTTTCGGCGGCCCGTTCCTGGTTCACGTCGCCGATCAGCACCCGGGCGCCCGCGCGCAGCCAGGCTTCGGCCATGGCGCGGCCAAGCCCGGACGCGCCGCCGGTAATCAGGATGCGTTGCGGGGTCTGACTCATGGTGTGTCCTGTTGTCATGGTGATTTCGGTCGCGGATTGTGCATTAGTCGGCATCAGGGGTCTTATCCATTGACCGATGCTAGTGATGGCGTTTCAATAAATCCAATGAATCCTCGCAATGACCAATGATAAACGCCATGCATGTTTCGCGCTTCGATCTCAATCTTTTCGTGGTCTTCGATGCTATCTATACCGAGGGATCACTGACCCGCGCCGCCAAGGTGCTCAACCTCACCCAACCGGCGGTCAGCCACGCTCTGGGGCGCCTGCGCGACCGCCTGGGTGACCCGCTGTTTGTCCGTCAGGGCAGCCGCATGGTGCCCACGGCCAGGGCGCGGGCCATGGTCAGCCCGGTGCGCCACGCGCTGGGCGGGTTTCAGCGTTGCCTGAGCGAAGAGGGCGGTTTCGATGCCAGCGAAGCGGAGCGCACCTTTGTGCTGGGCCTGCGTGATGGTCTGGAAGGGCAGTTGCTGCCGGCGCTGATGAGCCAGTTCATGGATGAGGCGCCGGGGGTGAAGTTGCAGTCGCTCACCGTGAGCCGCCGGCAAATGGCCACCGAGCTGGCCAGCGGCCGGCTGGACCTGGCCTGCGATGTGATGCTGGCGTTGCCGGAAGCCATCGAGCACCAGGCGGTGCTGCACGGCCCGCTGGTGGTGATGATGCGCGATTCTCACCCGCTGGCCGAAGGCATGGATCTGCCGGCCTACCTGGCCGCCCAGCATGTGCTGGTATCGTCCCGGCGCGAAGGGCCGGGGCTGGAAGATTTCGGCCTGGCCCGCCAGGGCTACCGGCGTCATATCCGCTTGCGGTGTCAGCATTATCAGGCGGCGCTCAGCACCGTGCAGCAAACCGACTTGCTGCTCACCATGCCCGCCAGCCTGGCCGGGCAGCTGCGGCGCCAGGGCCTGGTGCTCAAGCCGTTCCCCGGCGAACTGCCCGGCCTGGAAATGCACCTTTACTGGCACCGTGACCAGAGCGCTGACCCGGCGCACAGCTGGTTGCGCCAGCAAGTGCTGGCCCAGCTGCAAACCATGCAGAACGAAATCGAGCTAAGCGCGCCTTCGTTGTAGGTGCTTTGTCGGGTTACGGCTACGCCTCTCTGTGCCCTTGGGTGAACACGACCTACCTGAAACGCGGTCGAGTAGATACCGTCTCTCCCAATGAACCACAACCCCTCTCAAACGGGCTGTGGTTCATATTCTTTCTGGTGCGCCAGCACGCCGTAAGCGATGTGCACCAGTTTTCTCATGGCCGCGCCCAGCGCTGACATCTTTCGTTTGCCTGCAGCACACAGCCGTTGATATTGGCGCCGAATGCTGGGGTTATGCCGCATCGCCACAACGGCACCCATGTATAACTTTTGCCGCAACGCGGGGTCGCCATTCTTCGAGAGCCGCGGCGCGTGC
>NZ_LWFX01001075.1:0-3425 GCF_001635175.1 Alcanivorax sp. HI0083
GCAGTTGCAGATAGGAGGCCTCGATTTCCGGCACCGTGTGGGCATCCACGCCCAGTTGGGGCAGGTAGGCATTCATCCGCGACATGATCTTGTCGGCCATGGCCTCACCGGCACCGGCGGCAAACTGGTCATGCAGAAAGCCTTCCTGGGCCTCACGGTAACTCCAGCGGTAGTGCATGGCGTGGGGCAGCATGGCCTGGGTACCGTAGTAGGCGATGATCACAGAGAGCACCCGCTGTAGCAGCCCATCCGGGTAGGCGGAATATTGCACGCCCTGTTGCTCAAAGTGGTCAATGATATCCAGGCTGTCCTGGACGATGTCACCCTGCGGCGTTTCCAGCACCGGGATAATACTGCGCTGGATAATCGGCAGAATGCGGGTGTGGAAATCCGCATCGGTGGTGGGGATTTCGGTGTAGGTAATGCCCTGGGTTCGCAGGTAGCAGCGGGCGATACCGGTGTACAGCGAATGGGGAACCCCGTAGAGCCTGTGGGTGTTGTCCTGGCTGGCCATGACGCCTCCTGATTACCTGATAGAATAAGTGATGCGCTCAGCTTGCCAGGGTAAACAGCTTCACGTCGGGGCGACCGGCAAGCAGCCCCTTGAGGCCGCCACCCAGGGCTTTCATGTTTTCCTGGTGGGCCACGATGGCGTCCTGGTCGGTGTACTGTTCGTAGATCAGCACGGTATCGGCATCGTCCACGGACTGGTGAACCAGGTAGCAATGGTTGCCTTCTTCCTTCACCACTTCGGCGGCGATCTTCTTCATCTCTGCGACCAGGGCGTCACCGTTACCCGGCGTGGCGGACATGACAGCGGTAATGGCAATCATGGTTGTCTCCCGTTATCTGGCTGTGATTATGGGTGGATAAGGCATCCTCACACAGGCTGGAAAACGCAGCCATGGTGTTTCACGTCGCTGTTGCGGCCAGAAAGGCCCGGGCGCGTTACGCGGGCTGCCCACTCCCTGCCTGCAGATTGTTCGGGTCCGCAGTGAACATCACATCCAGCTCGAGATCCGGGTATTGCGGTGCCAGAGCGTCCTGCAAGTGGCGACGCCAGAGGTCTGCCTGCAAGGCGTCGCTGTGTTGCTCGCCTTCTTCCAATAGAACTCTGGCCTGCAGATACAGCATGCGCCCGGTCTTGCTCATCCGCAGGGACCAGCGCGTCGCGGGGAGTGCCACCATGGCTTGGCGAAAATCGGCGTGCACCTGCTCCTGCTGTTGTTGCGTGGGTGCGGCGAGCAGCACTTCCATCAGGTTGCGATAGAGCGTTCGCAACGGCACCGGCAGCATGATCAGCACCATCACAATGACCATCAACGAATCCACATAGGGCAGCCAGTCACCCAGGTGTTCGCCAAGTAGCCACACGGCCAGGAAGGTCACCAGCACCACCGAACTGAGTATGCAATCCATCAGCCACACAAAGGCATCCACCCGTACCAGTTCGGAACCGGTTTCGCGCGCAATCGTGCGCAGGCGCAGATACACGGCCAGGCAACCCGCGGTGGCCAACACGGCGTAGACCGACGCCACCCCCGGTTGCAACAGGCGCCCGTCACCGCTCAGGGCTGCCAGCGCAGAGGCCAGAGCCATGGTCAGCACGCCCAGAATCACCAGGCTTTGCAGTACGTTGAAGGCGGGTTCGAAACTGGCGTAGCCCAGCTGAAAACGGTGGTCTGCATTACGCTGCAACAGCCGCGACACATAGACCATCAGCAAGGACATGATGAAGCTGACGAGCGAAAACACCCCGTCCAGAAAAATCGCGTCGGACTCTGCCAAGTGAGCAAACCCGAAACCCAGCGCCGCCATGAGTAGCGTGCCCAATACGGATAACCACAACCCTTTTGATTCCATAACCCTCTCCCGTTGCGTTAACGAAATAGACCCTGGAAAGAGGCAAAGGTTGCTTTGTGGTTGGTTGGGGGGGACGAGCGGGCGGTGGCTTCTGTCAGGCCACCGAACCAAACACCTGAATAATGTTACCAAGGCGCGCCGTGAACTTGTCGCCGCTGTTGAGTGGGCCGACGCCGGCGGGGGTGCCGGTGAAGACCACGTCGCCGGGTTCCAGGGTGAAGGTCTGGCTGATTTCGGCCAGCAGTTCGAAGGTGGGGAACAGCATCAGGCCGGTGTGGCCGTGTTGTTTTACTTCGTCGTTGATTTCCAGGGTGACGCCCAGATCCTGACGCACGGAGATGCCGCGGGCGTCGATAAAGCCGGATACCGGGGCGGCGCCGTCGAAGGCTTTGGCACGCTCCCAGGGGTGGCCTTTTTCTTTTAGCTGGTTCTGAACTTCACGCAGGGTCAGGTCCAGGCCAATGCCGTAGGCGGCGACGCTGAAGCGGATGTGATCCAGGCGGGTTTCCTTGCGGATACGTTTGCCGATGAGGACCACCATTTCCACTTCGTGGTGTACCGGCCCCTGCCCTTCGGGCAGCACCAGCGGTTCGTGCAGGCTGGCCAGGGCGGTGGCCGGTTTCATGAACAGGATGGGGGAATCCGGCACGTCATTGCCCAGCTCTTTGGCGTGGTCGGCGTAGTTGCGGCCCACGCAGACCACCTTGCCCACGGGCATGTTCATGGGGGCGCCGTCGATCCAGCGATGTTGGTAACCGTTCGGATCGATGTGGGCTTCGTTGATCTCATCAAACATCGAACAGCTTCCCGGGGTTCATCACGTTGTTGGGATCAAATACCGCTTTCACGGCTTTCATGCAGGCGATTTCTTCCGGGCTGCGCGAGTATTCCAGGTACGGCTTCTTGGTCATGCCGACGCCGTGTTCGGCCGAGATAGACCCGTTGTACTTCTCCACGATCTCGAACACCCACTTGGAGACGTTGTTGCACTTGGCAAAGAAGTCTTCCTTGGCCAGGTCCGCTGGCTTGAGGATGTTGAGGTGCATGTTGCCGTCGCCGATGTGGCCGAACCAGACGATCTCGAAATCCGGGTAGGCGTCCTGCACCACGGTGTCCACGTCTTCCACGAAGTCCGGCACCTTGGCGATGCTCACGGAGATGTCGTTCTTGTACGGGGTGTGCGGGGCGATGGATTCGGAGATGCGCTCACGCAGCTGCCACAGCTGGTCCAGCTGCTGCAGGGACTGGCTCATGACGCCGTCCAGCACCCAGCCCTCTTCCACGCATTTCTCGAAGATGGCCATGGCCTGCTCGCCGACCTGCTCGGAAAGCTGCTCGAATTCCAGCAGGCAGTAGAACGGGCACTCGGTCTCGAAGGGCTTGGGCACGCCGTGGGCCAGTACGTGGGCCATGGCCTTGTCGGAGAAGAATTCGAAGGCAGTCAGGTCGATGTCCTGCTGGAAGGCGTGCAGGATTTTCATCACTTCCCGGAAGCCCGGGGCGCCCAGTACCAGGGCCGTCAGGTCTTTTGGCTGGCGGGTGAGTTTGACGGTGGCTTCCAC
>NZ_LWFX01001076.1:0-2181 GCF_001635175.1 Alcanivorax sp. HI0083
TCGTCCCGGTACTTCACCAGGTCCCCGGTGCGATACATGCGCTCGCCGGGTTCGCCGAACGGGTCTGGCAGGAAACGCTCCGCCGTCAGGTCCGGGCGCTGATGGTAGCCACGGGCCAGGCCCACTTCGTTGCCGATATACAGTTCCCCGGCGACGCCAACCGGCACCCGGTTAAGATCCTGATCCAGCACATACAATTTCCTCGGCCCCACGGCGGTACCGATGGGCGCATAGGCGCTGGTCAGGGTGTCGCCTTCGTAGGCGGCCCACAGCATCGGCGTAACCACCGTTTCGGTGGGGCCATAACCATTAAGGATACGTTCAGGCTTTAGCACGCTCTGCATGCGCTCGAAGGTTTCCCGGGTAAAGGCTTCGCCGCCCAGGGTCCAGGAACGCACTTTCAGTTCGGGTTTTTCCTGTTCGATCCAGTCCAGCAGCGGCCCCATATAGCTGGGCGGGAAACAGGCCACGGTGACGCCTTCGTTTTTCAGCACCTCACAGCATTGTTCCGCGCTCCACAGTTGCTGGTCACGAATCACCACCCGCGAACCAAAGGCCAACGGCACCGTCCAGCGCTCTACCGCTCCATCGAAACTGATGGAGGCGAACTGCAGCTCCACATCATCCGGGGTCATGCCATAGCGCTCACCGATGGTCTGCACATGCATGGAGAGACCGGCATGGGTCAGCGACACGCCTTTGGGTTTGCCGGTGGAACCGGAGGTATAGATCACATAGGCGAGCTGGTCCGGGTGCGGTTCGTTGTCAACAGCTTGGGCAGAAAAAACATCCAGTGGCAACGTATCCACCGCAATCGCTGTCACCGTTTCCACGCTTGGCAGCGAAGGAACCAGGCCCGATTCAGTGAGCAAAATTTCTGTGCCGCTGTCTTCCAGCATGTAGCGCAAACGGTCCGCAGGATAAGCCGGATCCAGCGGCAAAAAGGCGCCGCCCGCTTTCATCACGGCGAGAAAGGCTTCCACCATGGTGACGCCACGCTCGAAGGACACACCAATCACGTCATCCGGTTTTACACCCTGGGCGATCAGATAACGGGCCAATTGATTGGAACGTGCTTCCAATTCAGCAAACGACACGCGGGTATCCCCGTGCACCAGCGCAATGGCATCGCCCTGTCTCGCAGCCTGCTGTGAAAACAAAGAGACAAAACTATGCGCTTGCCACTGGCCGCCCCCCCGCTCCCAACGCTCCAGCATGGTCTGGTCATCCGGCACCAGCGCCGCACTCTCGGTGAGTGGCAACGCTGGCGACTGCAACCACTGGTCCAGCACCTGCTCAAACGCCACCACCATTTTCCCGGCAAAGGCACTATCAAGAATGCCGTCCCCGTGGACCAGCCTTAACGTCAGGCCATCGTGCTCATCCGGCCAGGCATCCAGCACCAGATCAAACGGGGTTTCCGTTACGGGCAGGTCTTCTACCCGCGCCATCAGGTTGCCCAGGTTCAGGCTCAGCCCTTTGCCCTGTTGGCGATAATTGAACGCCACCTGGAACAAGGGGTGACTGCCCGAGCTGCGGGAATCACTCAAGGCATCGACAATTTTCTCAAAGGGAATATCGCGATTTTTTTTGGCATCGTTCAAGGCACTGTGGATCTGTGCAATCCAGTCGCTGACGGACAGCTCAGGGGAAACATGCCCCTGCACCACCAGGTTGTTGACAAAAAAACCCACCAGAAACTGATTACTGCCTTTACGGTTGGCACTGGGTACGCCAACGCGAATCTGCGGCTGCCCCGATACCCGAAACAACAGATACTGCAACACGGCAAGCAATACAGTGAAACGGCTGACGCCCTGCGCCCTGGCAAAATCTTTCAGGGTTTGCGTCTGCTTTGCAGACAGGGAGAAGTCCTGAAAACAGGCACGACTGGAGGCACCGGACGGTTGTGACAGACGAGGCAAAGCCAGGGGCTCGCCCTCATGCTGCAGGGTGTCGATCCAGTGATCCCGCTGCGCCTGTGCATCGTCACCGGAAAGCCATTCAGCTTCCGTTTCGACCAGATCCAGATAGCTATTCTGCAGCGGCGGCAGGTTCGGTGTCAGCCCGTCACGCAAGGCACTATAGGCAAACAGAAACTCCTGCATGAACACGCCCAATGACCAGGCGTCGCCGACAATATGATGCAACGAGATCAGCAGCGCATGCCGTTGCTCGCTC
>NZ_LWFX01001077.1:0-8031 GCF_001635175.1 Alcanivorax sp. HI0083
ATCCAAGGTCAGGGTCAGGGCGTCGTCGGCATTGTCGTTGGCCGTCTGCAAACGCACCTGAAACGGACCACCGGCGGCCATGGGACCAAAATGGCTGCTGATACCGTAAACGTAACCACGCTTCTGCCGCACTTCGTCGGTGAGAATGGAGGCAAAGCCGCCACCGCCGAGCACCTGGTTGCCCACATACAAGGCCACATGGTCCGGGTTACCCCGCCAGGTGGCCTGATTGCCGAGCAGGATATGGGTCTGGACGGAGGGAAAGGTAATGTGCCGGCGTTGACGCTCGGCGAGCGGCGCGGCCCGCTCCAGCGGCGGCGCCGCCTGCCCTTGCGGCAGGGCTGCGCTGATGTCCCCGGCAATTTTCTCCGCCTGCGCGCGGTCCAGATCACCCACCATGGCAATCACGGTGTTACCCGCCGCGTAGTAGGTGCGGTAGAAAGCCTGCAGCTGGTCACGGGCAATGGCCGGCAGACTTTCCAGGGTGCCATCGCTGGGCTGCCCATAGGGATGGCCAGCAAACACCGTGGCCTGGAAGGCCTTGTTCACCTGCGGGCCGGGCACCTGGGTTTCCATGCGCAGCCCCTGCATCATCTGGGTACGAATCCGCGCCAGCGTATCCTGCTCAAACGTGGGGCTGCCGATCACCTGATTGAACAGCGCCAGTACCGGTTCACGGTACTGCGCCTCGGACAGGGTGCGCAGGCTGATCACCCCCATGTCCCGGTAGCTGGAGGACGAAAAGCTGGCGCCCTGATCTTCGAAACCACGGGCAATATCGTCCACGCTCATGCCATCAGCGCCTTCGCCCAGCAAGGCGCTGGTGAGTGAGGCCAGGCCCGGGTGCGCACCATCACGGGCGGAGCCGGCATCACTGACCAGACGAATATCCAGCATGGGCAGCGCATCGCTGGCCACAAACAGGACTTTCGCCCCTTCCCCGGTTTGCCAGGACTGGATATCCAGCGCCGGCGCTTGCGGGTCGGTTTCTGCCACCTGCGCTTCGGTAGTGGGGAAAGCGCCGGAAAAAGTCCCGGCACAGGCACTCAATAGCGCGCCCAGCACGAGCAGGCAGGCCAGTCGGAAAGCGTTCATCTTCATGGTTGCGGCTCCGCTTGCGGTTGATCAGAGGTGGGCGCTTTCGGTTTCACCGTGCCCACGGTCAGGCGTTCCGGCACCAGCCATTGCTGTGCCACGCGCTGCACGTCTTCGGCGGTGACCGCTTCCAGGTTCTCGGCAAAGCGGGCAGACAAATCGATATCCAGGCCCAGGGTGCTGAGCATCCCCAGCTCCATGGCCTGTCCCATCACCGAATCCTTCTCGTACACCTGGCCCGCCAGCACCCCGGCCCGCACCCGCGCCATTTCCGCGTCGGTGGGCAGCGTGGTTTGCAGCCGTTCGATCTGCGCCAGCAACGCTTTTTCCACTTGCTCCAGAGTCACCTCCGGGTTGGGGGCGGCGGTGAGCGTGAAGGTGCCATCGCCTCGCTGAATCCCGCTGTAACTGGCACCGGCGCCGGCCACCAGCCGTTGGCCGCGCACCAGATCCGTTTCGATGCGCGCACTCATGCCGCCATCGAGCACGCCAGCCAGCATGGTCAGGGCGTAGAAATCGGTTTTGTCTTCCAGCGTGACCAGCGACGGCACGTTGTACATCATGTACAGGGAAGGCACTTTTACCGGCAGATTCAGCGCCAGACGGCGCTCACCGGCCGGCGGATTCACCGTCTGTTTGGGCCGTGGCGGGGTCTGCCCGGCGGGCAGATCGGCAAAGAATTTTTCCACCAGCGGCTGTACCTGCTCGCGGGTCACATCCCCGGCGATCACCAGGGTAGCATTGCCCGGCACATAGAACCGCTGGTACCAGCTGCGCGCCTGCTCCGGCTGCAGCTGGGCCAGCAGCGAGCGCCAGCCAATAATCGGGTGGGCATAGCCAGTGCCCGGACGGGCCACGGCCTGGAATTTTTCCCAGGCCAGCGCATTGGGGTTATCGTCCGTGCGCATGCGTCGCTCTTCCATCACCACGTCCAGCTCGCGGGCAAATTCCTCGTCATCGATTTCCAGGTGCCCCAGACGTTCCGCTTCCAGCTCCAGCGCCAACGGCAGGCGCGACACTTCGTATTGCTGGAAGTAAGCGGTGTAGTCATAACTGGTAAAGGCGTTATCGCTGCCCCCGTAGCGGGATACCAGCCTGGAAAAATCGCCGGGGCCCAACTTCTCGGTGCCCTTGAACATCATGTGTTCCAGCACGTGGGCCAGCCCGGTCTCAAATGGGGCTTCATCAATGCTGCCCGCCTTGAACCACACCATCACGGTGACCACCGGTGCACGGTGATCTTCGCGTACCAGCACTTTCAGGCCGTTATCCAGCGTAAAGGCATGGGTCGGCAGCGCCGCCTGGGCGGTCAGCGACCACAGGCCCAACGCCAGTACCGTTATCAGTCTTTTCATGAAATACCTCTATTGGGGGCACACCTGTGTTGAGAACCACAAACCCGAAGCTGCTCCCCTCTCCCCATAATGGTAGGATAGCGGCGCGTTCGCCCCCGCGAACGGCAACTCTGCAAGCAGGTCCTTTTTTTCTCCGGCATAGCATACCGGGTTATCGCCCTGCTCTTGCAGCCTCATTGCAAAAGAAGGGTCACCCTTCTTGATTGGATACGACTGATCATGAGCGACGAAGTTTCCCGCGACGACGACAACCGCCCACAAGCGGACGGAAAACCGGAAGAAAAGAAGACCGGTTTCTGGAAGCGCATGTTCACCGGTGTGGAGGCCGACGAGGCACCCACCCCGCCGTCCGAGCCCGCTGCAGAAAACGCACCGGCACCCGCTGAGCCTGCCCACCAGCCACCACCAGCGCCGGAGCCCATGCCTTCTGCGCCAGCCGCCCCCGAGGGAAGCCCTCAGGATGAAGGCGGCGACGGCGGTTTCTGGACCCGCATGAAGCAGGGCATGAGCAAGACCCGCAAGGGGCTGGGCAAGGGCCTGGCCGACCTGCTGGTGGGCGCCAAGGAGATCGACGACGAGATCTTCGAGGAAATCGAAACCCAGCTGCTGGTAGCCGATGTAGGCGTAGAAGCCACCGACGTGATCGTGCAGGCCCTCACCGACCAGGTGACCCGCGAAGAGCTGGTGGACGCCGATGCCCTGTACGAATCCCTGCAAAACGAACTGCGCAAGCTGCTGGTTCCCGTGGACCAGCCCATGCAGATCGACGGCAGCAAAAAGCCCTACGTAATCCTGATGGTGGGAGTGAACGGGGTCGGCAAGACCACCACCATCGGCAAGCTGGCCTGTCGCTTCAAGGGCGAAGGCAAGAGCGTGATGCTGGCCGCCGGCGACACCTTCCGGGCGGCCGCCGTGGAGCAGCTGCAGGTATGGGGCGAGCGTAACGACATTCCCGTGGTAGCCCAGCACACCGGCGCCGATTCCGCCTCGGTGGTCTATGACGCGGTGCAGGCAGCTCAGTCTCGCGGCGCCGATATTCTGATCGCCGACACCGCCGGGCGCTTGCATACCCGCGGCAACCTGATGGACGAGCTCACCAAGGTGACCCGGGTGATGAAGAAACTGATTCCGGATGCCCCCCATGAGGTATTGCTGGTACTCGATGCGGGCACCGGACAAAATGCCATCAACCAGGCAGAACAGTTCCGCGATGCCGCTGGCGTGACCGGGTTGGCACTCACCAAGCTCGACGGCACCGCCAAAGGCGGTATCCTGTTTGCCTTGGCCAAACGTACTGGCCTGCCGATTCGTTTTATCGGCGTCGGGGAACGACTGGAAGACCTGCGTCCCTTCCATGCGGAAGAGTTTGTGCAGGCACTGTTTGAAGATGTGACGGGGTGACAAGTTCAAAGTTAAAAGTTGAAACGCGGCACAGGCCGAAGCGGCTTGAGTGCCCGTGCCCGCGCTTTTCCCTTTGAACTTTAAACTTTTTACTTTGAACTGTCCGAAGGACGCCCATGATTCAGTTTGACCGGGTCAGCAAACGCTACCCGAACGGGAAAGACGCGCTCAGCAAAGTGGGATTCACACTCCCCGCCGGGCAGTTGACGTTTCTCACCGGTCACTCCGGGGCGGGCAAGTCCACCCTGCTGAAGCTGATCATGATGATCGAACGCCCGACACAGGGGCAGGTGCTGATTGATAACCAGAACCTGAACGGCTTCAGTAATCGCCACATCCCCCTGCTGCGCCGCAAGATCGGCATGGTCCACCAGAACCACCAGCTACTGTTCGACCGCAGCGTCTTCGATAACGTGGCCCTGCCTTTGATCATCGCCGGCTATGCCCGTGCCGACATCGGCAAACGGGTGCGCGCCGCCCTCGACAAGGTGGGCCTGCTGGACAAGGAAAAGCTCAACCCGATCATGCTCTCCGGCGGCGAACAGCAGCGCGTGGGTATCGCCCGGGCGGTGGTCAACAAACCCCCGCTGCTGCTGGCCGATGAGCCCACCGGCAACCTGGACCCGGCCCTGTCCGAAGAGATCATGGACCTGTTCAAGGATTTCGCCCGGGTCGGCGTGGCGGTATTGATCGCCACCCACGACCTGAGCCTGATCGCCCGCTATAACCACCGCCTGCTGACCTTGCGCGAAGGCCGCCTGATCCATGACGGCGACGAATCGGGAGAGGCCCATGGCGCCTAACAACACCAACAAGGGCAAAGGCAACCGGGGCACCCGCAGCGCCACCCCGATCAAGCCCGGCCGCCAGAAAGCAGAACGGCCGCGCCGTGTGGCCGGCGCCCACAGCGCCCAGACGTCATTGAAAGACCGCTTTATCAGCTGGCGCCAGCACCACCTCGACTCCCTGCGCGATGCCCTGCAACGCCTCAATGCCGCCCGTGCCAGCAGCGCCATGACCATTCTGGTCATCGCCATCGCCCTGGCCCTGCCCGCCGGGCTGGCCGTGCTGCTGGACAATGCCCGCGCCATCACCCGCGGCTGGGACGGCAACGCCCACCTGTCCGTGTTCCTGGATATGGATATCAGTGAGGCCCGCCAGCGGGCGCTGGCAGAAGAATGGCAAGGCACCGAAAACATCACCCGCACCGAAGTGATTACCCGTGCCCAGGCGCTGGCGGAGTTCAAGGCCCTGTCCGGTTTCGGTGATGTACTCGAAGCCCTGCCGGACAACCCGCTCCCCCCGCTGATTGTGGTTTTCCCGGACAGCACCGACCCGGTGACCCTGCGCGCCCTGGAAAATCGCCTGGGCGAGGCCGATGACGTGGACCTGGTACAGCTCGATGTGGAATGGGTACGCCGCCTGCACGCCCTGATTGAACTGGGCGAAAGGTTGATCTCCGCCCTCACCCTGGCGCTGGCCGCCGCCGTGGTGCTGGTCATGGTAAATACCATCCGCCTGGCCATTGAGAGCCGACGGGAAGAAATCGTGGTAGTGAAAATCGTCGGCGGCACCGATGGTTTTGTGCGGCGCCCCTTCCTGTATACCGGCTTCTGCTTCGGTTTCGCCGGCGGCCTTACCGCTGTGATCCTGGTGCAGGTTGCCCTGTGGTGGCTGGGGGGCCCCATTAATGAGCTGCTTTCGTTATATAGCAGTGAGCAATCACTCACCTCCATGGCCGCATCCAGTCTGGTCATCCTGCCCCTGTTCAGCGGCGTACTGGGCCTGCTGGGCGCCTGGCTGGCCGTGGGCCGCCACCTGGGCGATATCGAACCCAACTTCTAAGCTGCCAGGCTCAAGACGCGCTGGGCGGATGACCCTGACAGGGGGAATCCGGCAAACCAGCCGGAACGCCCGGGGAACCTCACTACCCCAACGCCCTCTAACACTGTGTTCATCCCTGCTTAACACGGGCGATGCATGCTCTTAAGCAGCGATCAACTGAGTCGATCAAACGGAACTTTTTCACCTATTAGCACTCTATAGAAGCGAGTGCTAATATCAGGACTCAAACGGATTGGGATGCTCGTCAACGAGCGACGCCAACGAGGAGAACACGCGCATGACACACCTTTCAGAACGCGCACAGGCGCTCACATTAGCGGTACCGGGTAACGACCTGGATGCCTACATGCGAGCCGTTAACGCCGTGCCGGTACTCAGCGCAGACGAAGAGCAACGCCTTGGCGAACGCCTGTATTACGATCAGGACCTGGATGCGGCACGCAGCCTGGTGCTGTCACACCTGCGCTTTGTGGCTCATATCGCCCGTAGCTACACCGGTTACGGCCTGCCACTGGGTGACCTGGTGCAAGAAGGCAACGTGGGCCTGATGAAGGCAGTGAAACGCTTTGACCCCACCAAGGGCGTACGCCTGGTGAGCTTTGCCGTGCACTGGATCAAAGCAGAAATCCACGAATACGTGATCAAGAACTGGCGCATCGTGAAAGTGGCCACCACCAAGGCCCAGCGCAAACTGTTCTTTAATCTGCGCGGCCAGAAGAAACGCCTGGGCCGCCTGACGATGGAAGAAGCCCAGCGGGTCGCCGACGATCTGGGCGTCACTGCTGCACAGGTCAAGGAAATGGAAGGCCGCCTGGGCGCCTACGACGCCAGCTTCGACGGCCCCACCAACGATGACGACGACAGCACCGTCGTGTCGCCGGCAGCCTACCTGCACAGCGACAACAGCGACCCGGCAGACCTGATCGCCGAACAAGACCAGCAAGACCGCGAAACCCGTCAACTGGGTTCCGCCCTGATGGCACTGGACGACCGCAGCCGCGACATTCTGGAACGCCGCTGGTTGGCCGACCAGAAAGCCACCCTGCAGGAGCTGGCCGATGAATACAGCGTGTCTGCCGAGCGCATCCGCCAGCTGGAAAACAACGCCATCAAGAAGCTGCGAAACGCCATGGCGTAAAGAGACGCAACAGGCAACACGCCAAAGCCCCTTTTCGGGGGGCTTTTTTGTGCCGTTTTACGGCAACGACACGCATCATGCGGTCGTACCTTATTCCCGCTGCAGGAACCGAGCTTGCGAAGGTAACAGCCACTGGCTGGCCGTAAGGGTGAGCGAAGCGAATAACGCCACTTGAGGCGCGAATAGCGGCCCCTCGCAACCCCTTCTCGTTACTCGAAACGACATCCCTCGCCAAGGCTCGGGTTCGCGCCCCAAGCGGCGCTCCTACCCTCGCAACGAATGTACCCCGCGACACGGATATTCCGGTACACTATGCAACCCGAGGCGGCACTCGTTTTGACCGCCACTGCGGAGTCCTGAATGAAAACCCTGCTTATCCTCGGCGCCCTCAACAGCGCCCTTGCCGTCATGCTCGGCGCCTTCGGTGCCCATGGCCTGAAAGCCCGCGTGGATGAATCCCTGCTCGCCACCTGGGCCACCGCCAGCGAATACCATTTCTTCCATGCGCTGGCACTATTACTGGTGGGCTTACTGGCGAAAACGTTCGGCGCCTCCAGCATGGTCACTGCCGGCTGGGTGTTGTTTGCCGGAATGCTGGTATTCAGTGGTAGCCTGTACGTACTGGTGTTGAGCGGGCAGAAATGGCTTGGCGCCATCACCCCGCTCGGTGGCACCGCGCTAATCATCGGCTGGCTGATGCTGGCCTGGTCCCTTTTCAAACACGCTTGATAAAGATCATGAAGCTCACCGTTAATGGCGATACGCTTTCCCTGGACGGCAATACCATTGCCGATCTGGTAACCCAGCTGGAGCTGGCCGGCCGTCGACTGGCCGTGGAAGTGAACCGGGAAATCGTCCCGAAAAGCCAGCATGCCGATTTTTCCCTGAACGAGGGTGACGTGGTGGAAATCGTCCATGCCATCGGCGGCGGCTGACACTCACACCTGAATTGCCCTGACAGCCAATTACTTACCGAATTATCGAGGCCAGAATGTCCGATCTGCTTACCATTGCCGGAAACACCTACTCCTCCCGCCTGCTGATCGGTACCGGCAAATACAAGGATTTTGACGAGACCCGTGACGCCATCGAAACCAGCGGCGCCGAAATCGTCACCGTCGCCATCCGCCGTACCAATATCGGCCAGAATGCAGACGAGCCCAACCTGCTCGACTACATCACTCCGGACAAATACAC
>NZ_LWFX01001078.1:0-5390 GCF_001635175.1 Alcanivorax sp. HI0083
CGGCACATGGCACTGGGAGGAGTTTCCCCCAGTGCCTATGCTGCGACCGTTTAATCATTAGGTGTCTACTAAATCGGGGGCACTCCAGGGCGTTTTACGCCCCGTTTTGCTGAATCTAGAAACTGTCTTTTCGCTGTCAATTGTCAACTGTCCACTGTCAACTATGTTCTATCGCGGACGTTTCGCCCCCACCCCCTCCGGCCCGTTGCACTTCGGCTCACTGGTGGCGGCCCTGGCCAGCTGGCTGGACGCTCGCTATCAAGGCGGGCAGTGGCTGGTTCGCATTGACGATCTCGATCCTCCCCGGGAGATGCCGGGTGCCGCGGATCATATTCTGGCGCAACTGGAGGCGTTCGGCCTGCACTGGGACGAAACCGTGCGTTACCAGAGCCGGCGCGGCGAGGCCTACCAGGCAGCAGTGACACAGTTGCTCGACACCGGCCACGCCTTTCACTGCCGCATGACCCGCAAGGAACTGGCCCCCCTGGATCACTGCCATCCCGGTATCGCCGCCGCCGTTCCCGCCGGCAGCGACACAGCGATTCGCCTGCATGTGCCAGACCGGCGGCTCTGTTACCCCGATGGCATCCAAGGACAAGTCTGCAATAACCTCCACCGTGATGGTGGCGCCTTCGTAATACGCCGCCGCGACGGCCTGTTCGGTTACCAGCTGGCCTGCGCCCTGGATGATGCCGATGACAACATTACCCATGTACTGCGCGGTGCCGATCTGCTTGATTCCACTCTGCGTCAGCGCTGGCTGCTGGAATGCCTGGGCCGGCCAGTGCCGGATTATGCCCACCTGCCGGTGGTAATGAATGGTCGTGATACCAAGCTGTCCAAATCCAGTGGTAGCGAAGCGCTGGACCTCGCTCGGGCCAGCCAGCTACTCGCCGCCGCATTTAGCTACATGGGCCTGCAGCTCCCCATCGATATGCATGGAGCCAGCCCCACAACCATGCTGGCATGGGCGAAAGCCCATTACCCCGAACACCAGTGGCCACCCGGCCGCCAACAACCGTTACCGGCATCTTCCTTGTAAGATTGCTGAAATCATCTCGTCAATCACTTCCGCGATTAACCTTTTTGTTCGCGGCTCAAGCGCCACTCCTACCCACAAAACGTGCTTTTCGCCTTTCGCTGTCAACTTTCAACTATCCACTGTCCACTTTGCGTTCCCGCTTTTACACGCCTCCCCCACCTGACGTATGCTCTTGCACCAGAGGGCCTTAACCACCTATGTATACTGATCGCCTGCTTATTATTTTTATTCTCGGCACCTACTTGCTGTCCCCTGCCATTATTGATTGGTGGAGCGAAGGGGGCCGCGCTTGGTATCGGCCCTACCTGATCTGGCTGGGACTGATCGCGCTGAGCTACTGGATCGCCAAGAGCAAGGATGTCGATGGTCTATAGTGTCAGCGACCTCATCCTGATTGCCTGTGGCTACCTGTTTTTTCTTTTCATGGTGGCCTGGATCACCGAACGCGGCTGGTTACCCGCAAGGTTGGTGCGGCACCCGGCGGTATATGTATTCTCACTCGGGGTCTACGCCAGCGCCTGGGCGGTGTACGGCTCAGTGGGGTACGCCTATCAGTACGGCTATAATTTTCTGTCCTACTTTCTCGGCATCTCCGGCGTGTTCCTGTTGGCGCCAATTCTGCTGGCGCCTATCCTGCGCCTGACCACCACCTACCAGTTAAGCTCCCTGGCGGATTTGTTTGCCTTCCGCTATCGCAGCCGCCTGGCTGGCGCCATGACCACCATCATCATGCTCATCGGCGTGTTACCGCTGCTGGCGCTGCAATTGAAAGCCGTCGCCGAGTCCATCCAGATTCTCAGCGGTACCGCCGACCCCCGCGACCTGGCCGCCGGCTTCTGCCTGATGATGGTGATCTTCGCCATTCTGTTCGGCGCCCGCCACGCCACCGCCCGGGAAAAACACGAAGGGCTGGTGGTGGCCATCGCCATGGAATCACTGATCAAGCTGCTGGCTTTCGGGGCCGTGGCCCTGCTGGGCCTGTATGGCGTTTTTGATGGCCCGGAAAGTCTGGGCAATTGGCTGGACGACCACCCGGAAATGCTTTCGCGGCTCTATTACCCGCTACAGGATGGCACCTGGCACTCCATGATCATGGCATTCTTCGTGTCCGCCGTAGTGCTCCCCCACATGTTCTACATGGCGTTCACCGAAAACCTGAACCCCCGCGCCCTGATCACCGCCAGCTGGGCACTGCCGCTGATGTTCCTGGTCATGGCCCTGTGCGTGCCGGTCATTCTGTGGGCTGCTGCCGCCAGCAATGCCCCCACCTCACCGGACTACTATGCACTGGGCATTGGCATGGTCACCGGCGGGCACGGCGCCATCCTCGGCTATATTGCCGGCCTGGCCGGTGCCAGCGGCATGCTGATTGTGGCTACCCTGGCCCTGTCCGGCATGTGCCTGAATCATCTGGTACTGCCTGCCAGCCCGTTGCATCAGGGCAAGAACCTCTACCGCAACCTGCTGTGGACCCGACGTATTCTGATCGCCGCCATTCTCGCCCTGGCCTATCTGTTTTATCGCTTCACCGGCACCGAGCACACCCTGGTAGAACTGGGCGTGCTGTCTTTCGTGGCCACGCTGCAATTTGTTCCCGGGCTGATCGGCGCCCTGTTCTGGCCCTCCGGCAACCGCAATGGTCTGTTCGCCGGCCTTGTCGTGGGCTTCCTGTTATGGCTGCTATTACTGCTGCTCCCCATCACCTACCCGCAATGGCAATTTCAGGGCTTGATGGAATTGCTGGGCATGCGGTTCCAGACCGGCGCCAGCCAATGGCACCACGTGGCCATCGCGTCAGTCACCGCCAACACCTTGATCTACGCCATCGTCTCCATTGTCACGCCCATGTCCCGCGCCGAACAGAACGCGGCGCAAGCCTGCGCAGTGGACAGTTTGCGCCGCCCCTATCGCTGGGAACTGGAAGCCAAGAGTGTAGATGATTTCATTGATGCGCTGACCCAGCCCCTGGGGCCGATTACCGCTACCCGGGAAGTGGAAATGGCGCTGCGGGATTTACGTCTGCCACGCACCGAAACCCGGCCCTACGCCCTGCGGCGTTTGCGCGACCAGCTGGAGACCAACCTGTCAGGCCTGCTGGGGCCGTCGGTTTCCCATCAGTTGATGGACGATCACCTGCCTTACTTGCCTGAAGAGGAACAAAGCTCCAGCGAAGACATCCAGTTTATCGAGTCACGACTGGAGCAATATCGCGACCGGCTCTCCGGGCTGGCCGCAGAGCTGGACGGCCTGCGACGCTTCCACCGCCAGACCTTGCTGGAGCTGCCCATGGGGGTCATTTCCCTGGGCGCCGACCGGGAAATCATTGGCTGGAACCGGGCCATGGAAGAACTCACCGGCATCACCGCCGCCGACACCATCGGCTCCCGGCTGGCGGATCTGGACCCGCCCTGGGGCGATTTCCTGACGCAGTTCAGCCACGACGACAACCCGCACCAGCCACAACAATCGCTGGAAGTGGACCGGCAGACTCGCTGGCTCAGCCTGCATAAATCCGAAGTGCTGGGCACCGGCACCTCGGAGCAGGCTGGCGGGCAGGTAGTGGTGATTGAAGACATTACTGAACTGCGCCACATGGAAGCGCACCTGGCCCACAATGAGCGGCTCGCCTCCATCGGCCGGCTCGCCGCCGGGGTAGCCCACGAGATTGGCAACCCGGTGACCGCCATCGCTTGCCTGGCACAAAACCTGGACAGCGAAACCGATGCAGAGGAACAGCTGGAATCCAGCCAACAGATCCTTGAACAGACTCGCCGCATCACCCGCATCGTGGAATCGCTGGTGACTTTCAGCCATTCCGGCGGCATCAAACATAGCCAGCATGTGCCCGTGAATATCCGCGACACCGTGGACGAAGCCGTATCCTTGCTACTGCTCGACCCGGACCACCGCCAGCAACCCTTCAATAACCAGTGCGAACCGGAACACTGGGTGCAAGGCGACCCACAACGCCTGCTGCAGGTCTTCATCAACCTGCTGGGCAATGCCGCCGACGCCAGTGCCGACAAACAGCCAGTCATTATTCGCTGTGAAGCCGCCGATGAGGTGCTGGATGTGATTGTGGAGGATCAGGGCCACGGCATCCCCGATGAACTGCGCGACGCCCTGTTTGAACCCTTTGTCACCAGTAAGCCACCGGGGCGGGGAACAGGCCTTGGGTTAGCGCTGGTTTACAGTATTATCGAAGAACACCTGGGCGCGATTCGAGTGGAGAGCCCGATCACCGAACAGGGCGGCACCCGGTTTATTATTCGGCTTCCCATGCACGCCCCGACATCCGGTGTGTAATGCGCCATTGAAAGACAGGACAGGATCAAGTCATTCATGAGTCACATTCTGATTGTTGAAGATGAGCCGGTAATTCGCGGCGCCCTGCGCAAGCTGCTGGTGCGCCACGAACATTCGGTTGAAGAAGCGGAATCCGTGGAGCAGGCCCGCGAGTACAGCCTCAATCAGTTCGACCTGATAATCAGCGACCTGCGCCTGCCCGGCGAACCCGGCACCACACTTATAGAAGCGGCCGGCATCACACCGGTGCTGATCATGACCAGTTATGCCAGCCTGCGCTCCGCAGTGGATGCCATGCGACAGGGCGCCGTGGACTACATCCCCAAACCCTTCGATCACGACGAAATGTTGCTCGCCGTGGATCGGGTATTGAAAGAAGGCCGCCTGAACCGGGGCAACCGGGCCCTGCGCCGGGACCTGGAACGCAGCTTCCCGGTACGCAACATGATCGGCAACAGCGAGGCCATGGAAGAGCTGAAACACCGCATTGGCCGCGTGGGACCGACCAACACCCCGGTGCTGATCATGGGCGAAGCCGGCACCGGCAAAGAGCTCACCGCCCGCGCCCTGCATGAGCACAGCGAGCGAGGCAATGGCCCGCTGGTCTCGGTGCAATGCGCGGCGCTGCCCCAGGCCCTGCAGCTCACAGAACTATTCGGCGATCACGAACAGCCCGGCCGCATTGAAGAAGCCGACGGCGGCACCCTGTTTCTGGATGAAGTGGGCGAACTGACCAGCGAAGTACAAAGTCGCCTGCTGACCCTGCTGACCCATCACGAAATCCACCGTCAGGGCTCCCTGTCACCCCGCCGGGTAGATGTGCGCATTCTCGCCAGCAGCCAGCTGGACCTGCCCGGCCGGGTCGCCGACGGCAGCTTCCGCCAGGATCTTTACTATCGGCTGAACGTCATGGAACTGACCCTGCCGCCGCTTAACGATCGTCAGGAAGACCTGGAACCCCTGGCCAATGCCCTGCTGGCCCGGGGCTGCGAAAAGCTCAACCGTCCGGACCTGCACTTCACCCCGGAAGCCCTGCAAGCCA
>NZ_LWFX01001079.1:0-2098 GCF_001635175.1 Alcanivorax sp. HI0083
CAAACCGTGCAGGTAGTGTCCCTGTCGATACCTGCTGAAAACCGCACAACCCCTGTGGAGTGACCATGGATTATCAGGACATCAAGACCGATCTGAGCGAGCAGATGCTAACCATCACCCTCAATCGCCCGGACCGGCTCAATGCGTTTACCTTGCGCATGAAAGACGAGCTGGTGCATGCGCTGGCAGAGGCGGACCGCAACGATGACATCCGTGCGGTGATTGTCACCGGCGCGGGCAAGGTTTTCTGTGCCGGCATGGAAATGCAGCCGGAAGATGGCGGCCACCTGTTCGGTTATGACGACGCAGAAGGGATGAATCCGCCGCTGGAGACTATCCGCGATTCCGGCGGCGAGTTGTCATTGGCCATCTACAATTGCCGCAAGCCGGTGATCGGCGCTATCAACGGTGCGGCGGTGGGCGTGGGCATTACCATGACACTGCCCATGGATATTCGTCTGGTTGCGGCCAACAGCAAGATCGGGTTTGTCTTTACCCAGCGGGGGATTACCCCGGAGGCTTGTTCCTCCTGGTTCCTGCCGCGGGTGGTGGGTATCCAGAAAGCGTTGGAGTGGGTGATCAGTGGCGATATCTTCATGGCCGAAGAAGGCGAGCAGGCCGGCCTTTTTCACAGTGTGCATGACAAGGGTGAAGTACTGGATGTGGCCCGCTGCATTGCCCGCAAACTGATTGCAAAAAGCTCCCCGGTGGCCGTGGCGTTGGCCAAGCAGATGTTGTGGCGCAACCCCAATTTCTCCCATCCGGCGGAAGCCCATGTGGTGGAATCGAAAATGATTTACTGGTCCAACGAATTCTGGGACGGCAAGGATGGTTTCACCGCGTTCCTGGAAAAACGCGAGCCGCGTTTTGAGGCGTCACTGGCGGATATACCCAAACAATTTGATTTCTGGGACGAACCCCCGATTAAATAAAGGTTCTTTTTCAGGCTGCCGTTTGGCGGCCTTTTTGCGTGTGTGTCGCCTGGGCGACAATTCAATCTGAGGCAGGGATTTATGAAACGGGAAACAATTGCCATTCATGGTGGTTTTGCTGGCGATCCGCAGACCCATGCGGTGGCCGTGCCCATGTACCAGACTACCAGCTACTACTTTGATGATACCCAGCATGGGGCGGATCTTTTTGATCTCAAAGTGCCGGGTAATATCTACAGTCGCATAATGAATCCGACCAACGCGGTGCTTGAAGAGCGCGTTGCGCAACTGGAGGGCGGCATCGGTGCGTTGGCCATGGCGTCAGGTATGGCGGCGATCACCGCAACCATTCAGACGCTGGCCAAAGCGGGGGACAATATTGTTTCCACCAGTCAGCTTTATGGCGGTACCTATAACTTGTTCGCGCATACCTTGCCGAATCAGGGCATTGAGGTGCGCATGGCCGATGGCCGCAATCCCCAGGCGATTGCGGATGCCATTGATGAAAAAACCAGGATGGTGTTTTGCGAATCCATCGGTAACCCGGCGGGCAACGTGGTGGATATGGCTGCGTTAGCCAAGGTGGCCCATGACGCAGGCGTGCCGCTGGTGGTGGATAATACGGTGGCGACGCCAGCATTGTGCCGGCCTTTTGAACACGGCGCTGATATTGTGGTGCACTCATTGACGAAATACATGGGCGGCCACGGCACCACCATTGCTGGCGCCATCGTGGATTCCGGCAAATTCCCCTGGAAAGATAACCCGCGTTTCCCGCAGTTCAATGAACCGGATCCCAGCTATCACGGTGTGGTGTACGTAGAGGCCATGGGTGAGGCCGCGTTCATTGGTCGTGCCCGGGTTGTGCCCTTGCGCAATATGGGTGCCGCGTTGTCACCGATGAATGCGTTCCTGATTATGCAGGGCATTGAAACCCTGAGCCTGCGCATGGAACGCCATTGCGAGAATGCCATGAAAGTGGCTGCGTACCTGCGCGACCATGCCAAGGTGAGCTGGGTGAATTTTGCCGGCCTGGAAACCGACAAGGATTATGCATTGGCGCAGCAATACATGGATGGCGGGGTGCCCTCGTCCATTCTCAGTTTTGGTGTAGAAGGTGGCCGCGAGGCGGGAGCGCGTTTTATCGATGCGCTGGCGTTGATCAA
>NZ_LWFX01001080.1:0-10274 GCF_001635175.1 Alcanivorax sp. HI0083
TTCCGGCTGGATACCATTTTGTCATGGGACCAGTCGGCGGGTTACGTCATTCTTGATATTAATGCTAACTCTGCCTACCAGAACGACCGGGAATGGATGATCCGGTTGCTCAAGTCCAAGCTTTTTCATCGGGTGCCGCCGACCAATATCCTAGAAATCTTTCGCCGTCTCAAAGCCACCCGCCACAAAGAAGGTGAGGTGATTATTCGTCAGGGAGAGGCCGCTGATTGCTGCTATATCCTGAAAGAAGGCGTATGCGAGGTGTCGATCAGCATGGGCGAGAGTGAGCCCACGCCTGTGGCCATGCTGGAAGAAGGGCAGTGGTTTGGTGAGGAGGCGCTGTTGTCCGGCAAGCCGCGTAACGCCACGGTGACCATGGCCACGGACGGTGTGCTGATGAAGCTGGATCGGCAGGACTTCGATGCGCTACTGCGCGAGCCCATCATTAATACCATGCCCGGCGATCAGGTGTTGTCTTCCGCAGAGAAGGGGGCCTGGTGGCTGGATGTGCGTACCAGTGATGAATTCGACCAGGAGCATTTGGTCGGGGCTACCAATATGCCGCTTAACGTATTGCGCCTCAAATCCCGTTTGTTGGATCCGGGCAAGACCTATATCGCCTACTGTGATACCGGCCGACGTAGCGCCACCGCCGCTTTTCTGTTAAAAAACGCCGGCCTGGATGTGATCGTGTTGGATGGCGGCCTGAATGCCAATGCTGGTACCCTGCACGAGTACCTGACTCAGGGGTAGCGCTTGCCGGATGGTGAGGCTGCCCGGCCTTCGGGTTTCGCATCACCCGACGCAGCATTACCTGAATGAGATCCCCCCTGTGGCGCAAGAGAAATTTCGCAATATTGGTTTAATCGCACGGTCTGAAAGTGAGCAGGCGCTCTATTCGTTGCGCCAGCTGATCCACTTCCTGCATGGCCGTGATTGCACCGTCATCCTCGATAAACACATTATCGGCAATCTCCCGGAGATGGGCTTGCAGGCCGCCAGTGCCTCACAAATGGGGGAGTCCTGTGATCTGGTGATTGTGGTTGGCGGGGATGGTAGCCTGCTGGGCGCAGCGCGTACGTTGTCCCGCTATAACGTGCCGGTACTGGGTGTGAACCGCGGCCACCTGGGTTTTCTTACCGACATTCTTCCCTCTGAAATCGAATCCCGGGTCGGTCAGGTGCTGGATGGCGAGTACAGTACGGAGAAGCGTTTCCTGCTGGATCTGGAAGTGCGGCGGGGCAAAACGGTGGTGGGTGAGGGTAGCGCCCTGAACGACATTGTGCTGCTGTCGGGTGACAGTGTGCACATGATCGATTTTGAATTGATGATCGACGGGCACTTTGTCTACGGACAGCGCTCCGATGGCCTGATTATCTCTACGCCCACCGGCTCTACCGCCTACGCCCTGTCCGGGGGAGGCCCCATCATGCATCCCAAGCTGGATGCCATGGTGCTGGTGCCCCTGAATCCTCACACCTTGACCAGCCGTCCGCTGGTGGTGGCGGGTGACAGTGAAATCAAAATCCACATCACCACGGAAAAAGTGCGCCCGTTGGTCAGCTGCGATGGCACCGAAGGGATTCGTCTGCAGGTGGATGATGTGATTGCAATACGCAAAAAACCGCATCGCTTGCAGCTGATTCATCCTCCAGGGCATGATTTTTATCAGGCGTGCCGCTCCAAGCTGGGCTGGAGTAGCCGGCCTGGTGATGGCAGTTGATGGTGTGTCTGTAGGAAGCTGCTTGCAGCCGAACCGTTTTCGCTTGCAAGCAAGCTCCTGCAGCCGCAACGACCACCCATGATGCGCCAGACGTTTGGCGTGCTGCCGTTTTAAAATGAGTTATCGATATGAACTACCAGAGCTTTGAAGATCTTATTGCGTCCATGACCCCGCAAGCCTGCGACAACATGCGCCGTGCAGTGGAAACCGGCAAGTGGGCGGATGGCCGGGTTTTAACCCGCGAGCAAAAAGAGCTCTGCCTGCAGGCAGTGATTGCCTGGGAGCAAAAAAACCTGCCTGAAGAGCAGCGCACCGGGTATATGGAACAGGCCTGCAAGAGCAGTGAAGAAAAACCGGAAGAGCAGCCGGTAATCTTGCGTGGCCCGGATACGCTGCAGTAAACATATTTTAAGTATTTGAATACTTTTCGTCGGTGACCGGCGAGTCGTCCTTGAAAAAACGCCTGCCGGCGTTTCTCGCCATTATTTTTCTGTTACGCGCGTTTGTGGAAAAACGGAATTAATGTATTCTTCCTAGAAACCCTGCTTCGGTAGTGGGGTTAGCGTAGGCACAAATAATTCGTTTGGCTAAAGAGCCTTCTGCTGCTTGTATCAAGCCCCCCTGAGTGTAAGTGCAGGCAACGGCAGGAATTAGATAATAAAAAGTGGTTTGGGAGAGATCATGAATACTTATAAAAAGGTACTGCCCCTGGCAGTGGCTATGGCGCTGGCTGCCTGTGGTGGCGGGAGCGACACGGTACCGGATCAGAGCGGGGGTGCCAGTTTTGACACTCACGCTCGATTTAATCCGGTAACTTCGGATTTGCCTTTGAATACAGACTTGGTTTTTGCGGCGGCGGCCACGTCGGATGGCACGGCAGATGTCGGTGCTCCCTCTAATCCGGTGGAAGCGGGAATCAATGCTTTGGATGGTTTCTCAACCAACGCACCTTTCGACATTTATTTTACCGGAGGTGAGCTGGATGAAGCCTCTATTAAGGTGTGTCAGCAAGCCATGCTAGCCACTGGAGAGTGCGCGCAATCCAATGTATTTGTGCTGGCCCTAGATACGGGTGATGAAGATGCACTTGATCCGTTGAATGTAAATCAGGCTGCACCTTTCCTGTTCCCGTTAGCGGATGTGTCTGCCTCGGTGATTTCCCGTGACGGCGAGCAAAACAACGTATTGAGAATTACGCCGAACAAGCCTTTTAATGCGGCGACCAAGTACCTGGTTTTTGTTACCAATGGCCTGAAGGACACGGATGGCAACTCGGTCGGTGCATCTGCGGCGTATGACGCTTTGGGTGAGTCTGAGCCGCCTGTTGCTGGCGCACTGGCGTCTGTGCGTGGCGCTATTCAGGGTTGGGAAGCGTTGGCTGCTGGCTTTATCGGGCAGGCCTCCGGAGGGGGGATCCCGGGAGAGGTAGCGAAAGATTCGGTGGTGATTTCTTATACTTTTACTACTACCGATCCGGTTACGCCATTGCTTGCTAACGCAGCTCCTAAGGCTGCAATCGTTCAGGCCCAACAGAAGAACTTTGGAGTGGATCCCGGTTCAGCAGTACAGAATCTTGGCGCCATTCTTATGGAAGGTGTGGGTTTGAATTCGCCGGAGCCGCGCGATGTTTCCATACCTGCATCGGGTGTCGATGTGAGTGTTCTGACAGATGGGGCGCTTGAGGACGGCGTGGCGTTGTTGTACACAGGTTCAATAGATGTTCCCTACTATTTGAGAACTCCCGAGACAACGATCTCCGGCAACTACAAATTAGATAGCTGGCAACCAGATAGGGAGCTTGGGGACGCATTGTTGCCAAAAATAAAAGCAAGCCTTCCTGTAGAAGCGGCAGACGAACTACCAGCACAATTACCCTTGGCTGACGCGGATGGGGCTACCTTCAACGTAACTTATCGGTACCCCTTTGCTAAGCAGGCTAGTCTTGAATCCGTTCCTTTGCAGATAACCCTTCCTGATGAGGATTATGAAGTTCAGCCCGGTGTTACCTGTGGCATGGCCAAGCCAAGTGGTTTGCAAGTCGTGATGTATGTGCATGGCATCGGTAGCGACCGCACTTCGGTGGTTTCGCTCGCACATAGCCTAGCCAAGGCCTGTGTGGCAACAGTCGCGATTGATTTGCCTTTGCATGGGGCTCGTGCTTTCGACGCGGGTGATGTGGCGCTCAATTTCATCAACTTGGGTGTGCTGACGAACACTCGTGACAATCTGCGCCAAAGTGTTATGGATCTGCTGAACCTCAATGCCAGTCTGGAAGGCATCGGGCAGGCGCTTGAAGATGGAGATATGGTTGGGCTTGATATCAGTGATGTGAAAGTGGTGGGTGTCTCCTTGGGCGGTATTATTGGTGCGACCTACGCTACAGTTAACCAGTTGGCGATAGCTGTGGATGGTCAGCTGGCAACAGAAGCGGCTACCCCAGCATTTGCAAGCAAGCTGAAACCTTTGAGTGGCCTTGTCGTATCGTCTGGGGGGGGGCAGTTAACTCAGTTGCTAAATAACTCGGAAGCTTTTGGTCCTTCTATCAAAGGTGGGCTGGCTGCAGCGGGTGTTATGGAAGGCAGTTCTGATTTCGAGAAGTTTCTGTATGTGGCGCAAAGTACGGTTGATTCCGGTGATCCCGTTAACTTTGCTGAGGTTCTTGCGGGTGCAGCATCATGCGATCCTGTAAAAGCCCAAGCTGGTGACTACCCAAGTATTCTCACTTGTGGGAGTTTGACAATTCCTGTTTTGGTTCAACAAATTGTCGGTGGCGGAGATGCCTCCGTTTACGGAGATGGCACTGAATACTTGGCCGATCAGGTAGTGCCTAACAGCGTTGACGGTGCCCCGCTGGCCGGGACGATGCCGTTGGCTCGTTTGCTGAATGCGCAGCCGGTAGCGGCGGGAACTGGGCCGACAGATGTCACGGATGTGAGTGCCGCCAATGCGTTGGTTAACCTTACCGTGGGTGAGCATGCCTCCTTGCTGACACCTGGCGACCCGGCTACGGCTGGTGGTTTCATTGCTCTGACCGAGTTACAGACTGAAGTGGTAAGCTTTGTGCGGGCTCCAAGCCAGACAGCAGTGGGTATCACCGAGGCTGACTTGCTTGGTAATGGCACGGTTTTGGCGCCGACGGCGCCTTATGTGCAGGCTGCGCCGTAGTGAGCTGACCTGCAGTGCAGCTCATGGCATCATCAACAACACCCCGCTAGTCGGGGTGTTGTTGTTTTCGCAGAGCAGCCGTTAGGGCTGTGCCGGGACGGATTGGATTGGCCGTCAGGCAAACCTTTTTCAGGAGTAGGGTTATGGAAGGTGCACAAACAGTCAAAACCACCCGCTTGGTGAACTACCAGCCGCCGGCCTATCTGGTTGAGTGGGTGGCGCTGGATGTGGATATCCGTGATGGCGTGACTACTGTCACTAGCAGCTTGTCTCTGCGTCGCAATCCCGCCTCTCCTGACGCCACAGTAATGACCTTCAATGGTGAAGGCCTCCTCTTGCGTACTCTGGCGCTTGATGATGTGGTGCTCGATAGCGACCGCTATCACTACGAGAATGGCCTGTTAACCGTTGAGGGGCTGCCTGAAGCCTGTACGCTCACCTCCGTGGTCGATATTGAGCCGGAAAACAATACCGCGCTGGAAGGGTTGTACCAGTCCAATGGCATGTATTGCACCCAGTGCGAAGCGGAAGGCTTTCGCCATATTACGTTTTTCCCGGACCGTCCGGATGTTCTGTCTCGATTTACCACTACGGTGCGGGCGGATAAGCAGCGCTATCCGTTGCTGTTATCCAATGGTAACCCGGTAGATCAGGGAGAAGAGGGGGGGCGCCACTGGGTGACCTGGGAAGACCCGTTCCCGAAACCCTGTTATCTGTTTGCCCTGGTGGCCGGTGACCTGTCTTGCCTGGAAGATACCTTCGTGACGGTATCCGGGCGCAAGGTGGCATTGCGGCTGTATGCTGAGCACCGTGATCTGGACAAGCTGGACCATGCCATGGCGTCGCTGAAAAACGCCATGCGCTGGGATGAGCAGGCCTATGGCCGCGAATACGATCTGGATATCTACATGATCGTGGCGGTCAGCCACTTCAACATGGGGGCCATGGAAAACAAGGGCCTCAATATCTTCAACACCTCCTGTGTGCTGGCCCACCCCTCGACTACCACAGACGCAGGGTTCCAGCGGGTGGAATCCGTGGTGGCTCACGAATACTTCCATAACTGGTCCGGTAACCGGGTGACCTGTCGCGACTGGTTTCAGCTAAGCCTGAAAGAAGGGTTTACGGTCTTTCGCGATCAGCAATTTTCGGCGGACATGAATTCCGCTGCCGTTCAGCGGGTGGAGAACGTGGATTTCCTGGTGAACCACCAATTCCCGGAAGATCAGGGGCCCATGGCCCACGCCGTTCGCCCGGAGGAATACCAGAAAATTGATAATTTCTACACCCTGACCATTTATGAAAAAGGGGCGGAAATTGTTCGCATGCAGTATCACCTGCTGGGGGCGGAGAATTTCCGCAGGGCGACAGATCATTATTTCGAGGTAAATGATGGCAAGGCGGTAACCTGTGATGACTTCGTGGCCAGCATGGAGGCCGTTTCCGGCCGTGATCTGGGCCAGTTCAAACGTTGGTACAGCCAGGCGGGCACGCCGGTGCTGACCGTTACCGACGAGTACAGTGAGGGGCAATATCACCTCACTTTTCGGCAACATACTCCTGCCACCCCCGGTCAGGAGGACAAGCAGCCTCTGGTGATCCCGATCCGTCTGGCCCTGCTGGATGAACAGGGTGCGCCCTGTGCGCTGGGCGCGAACGGGCAGGGTGAGCAGGTCATCATTGTGGATCAGGTGCAACAAACCGTGTCTTTCGCGGTGCCTGAAGGTGTGACGCCCTCGTTACTGCGTGGATTCTCTGCCCCGGTGGTGCTGGATTATGCCTACACGCAGGCGCAGCTGGCACGACTGCTGGCGTATGACAGTGATGGCTATTGCCGCTGGAATGCGGCTCAGCGCCTTTACTTTGCCGCCCTGGATCGGCTGGTGGTTGAGCCTGGGGAGGCGGATGCTGAAGCTGCGGCGCTGGTGCCCGTGCTGGAACAGGTCATTGCACGCAGCGATGAAGATCCCGCTCAGGCCGCGTTGTTGCTCACCTTGCCCAGTGAAGTGGCATTGGGTGACCGGCATACACCCTTGAGCCCGGCATCCATTCACCGGGCTCACCGTGCCATGAAACGGGCACTGGGCAAGGCTCTGCAACCGTACTGGCTGTCGCTGGCAGAAAACCTGCTGGCGACGGAATTGAGCATGGATGGCCGTGCCATGGGGCGGCGGCAATTACGTAATCTGGCACTGGACTTTTTGGCAGCAGGCGGACACGACGAAGCGGCGCGATTGGCGGTGGAACTGTTCGAGCTTCCCCTGTGCATGAGCGAAGAGCTGGGCGCGCTGAAGGTACTGGTGCACCATGGCTTGCCGGGGGCTGATCAGGCACTGGCACAGTTTGCCGAGCGTTGGCAGGAAGAGGCGCTGGTGATGGATCAGTGGTTTGCGGTGCAGGCTACGGTGCCGGGCGAGCAGACCGTCGAGCGAGTCAATGGCCTGCTCGAACACCCGGCCTTTGACTGGAAAACGCCAAATCGGGTGAGGGCACTGGTGGGTACATTCACCAATGGCAACCCGTCAGCCTTCCATGCGGAAAATGGGGAGGGCTACCGGTTGTTTGCTCAGGCACTGTCCCGGCTGGATGCCATCAATCCGCAGGTGGCGGCCCGCCTTGCCAATGGTGCGGCGCGCTTGCCTCGGCTTGAACCGCAGCGCCGGGAGCGGCTGGCAGAAGTGCTTGCCAATGTGCAAAAAAATGCATCCAGTAACGTGGCAGAAGTACTGGGCCGTATACTGTCATCCTGATTTCCGGGAGCCGCCTGATGGAGCTGTACGGGGCGAATAACGGGATGACCGGCTGGTCGTTAATAATAGAGTACACAGGGGATTTATTTTTTTCCCTGATGTGTAAGAATTATGCATTAGCTCGGGCGGTGGTTTGTATCAGGAAGAATGATGGGACCTGCTGCAAATGGGAGCTACTGTTGCCCGAGTAAAAACAATAAAGCCATGCGCATGGCAATTCGGAGAGCTACATGAATAATAATCACCTGCGTAAAACCAGGCTGGCGATGGCTGTGGCCAGCATCACTGCCCTTACCGGGCTGTCCCTTCCTGCTTCAGCGGTTCAACTGGATTTTGAAAACCCGGACTGGTCCGGGCGACTGGATACGACCTTGTCTGTAGGTGCCTTGTTCCGGACCGAAGGGCAAGACTCCATGTTGGCAGCCACCGGTGATGTGGTTGACATGACCAAGGCCGGTTACGGTTCTCAGATCAACAAGAACGATGCCAATAATAACTACGATACGGGCCTGGCTTCTCTGGTGTACAAAATTACCCCGGAGCTGGATCTGAGCTGGCAGGGCAAGTACGGCATGTTTCTGCGCGGCACCGCGTTTTATGATCAGGTGATCATGGGTGGCGGGCATGATGGAGGGCAGCTTGTTAAAGCGGCCGGTTTCCCTGGTGCCATGGGCTTTACCCGTTATGCCACCTATTCCGATTACGCGAACAATGGTACTGGTGATGATTTCAGCCGTGACGCTGAACGTTACGCTGGCCAGAGAGCCCGACTGCTTGATGCATATGTATGGGGTAATTTCGATCTTTTCGAGCGACCGCTGAACGTGCGCCTTGGTCAGCAGGTTATCAATTGGGGGGAGGCGCTGTTCATGCAGAACGGCGTCAATACCGCTAATTATTTTGACCTGAACGCTCTGCGTCTGCCAGGTTCCGAGATCAAGGAAGCCTTGCTGCCGCTAGACAGCCTCTACTTTTCTTACGGCCTGACCTTCAATGCCACGCTGGAAGCGTTCTACCAGTTTGAGTGGAAGAACTCTGAAGATGCGCCGTCCGGCACTTACTTCTCTACCCATGATGCCTTCCCTGGCAAAGGGGCGGACAATGTAATTGTAGATGGTCGCGTTGTTGCGCTGAGTGCCGTTAGTTCGGGAGCTATTCCTTCACCAGGTATTCTTGAGCCCGGTTTTGCAAACTATACCGCCTCAAATTACGGTTCTGATTACCAGTATGAAGCCACTCAAGTAACGGTAAATCGTATACGCGATAGAGAAGCTAGCGACAGCGGCCAGTTCGGTTTGGCGTATCGTTACTTTGCCGAAGGACTAAATGGGACTGAGTTTGCTCTTTATTATACCAGAACCCATGCTCGTACCCCCGTCGTTGGTTCTAGCTTGAATAATCTGCAGAACGGCAAGGGCGGTGGCGTTACAGAAATGGCGAGAACCATCGATACTGCCGAATATCAGATGGCCTATGTAGAAGATCAGGACATGTTTGGCGCCAGCTTTAATACCAGCATTGGCAGCATGTCGCTTGCTGGTGAACTGGCATATCGGCCGAAACGTGCAATTATCAATGAAGGCGGTGATAACCTGATTTCTGCCCTTGCTGGTGTTGCGGGACAGTCCGCACTGCAAGGTCAGGATGTGGCTATTGGTGATTTGACTGGGCACTGTGTTCGCGCGGAGATGGGCGGCTCCTGTTTGTCCGCTGATGCTTTGGTACAAGACGGTCATCTGTACTATTTCTACGACGAAGTGGAAAGCTATAACGGCTCACTCGTAAGTATCTTCAACTTTGGCCCAACATTTGGTTCTGATGGTTTGATTGCATTGCTTGAACTTGGTGTCGAGCACATCGAAGGGTTGGAAAACCCTGATCTGGAATACAATTCAACAGCGGCTATTCTGGACTCCGAGGCCCAGATTCTCAGCCCTGATGATCCGAATAAGTATTATATGGACCCTACTTCCTGGGGCTACCGTGCGGTGCTGAAGGCGGATTACAGTAATGTTTTCGCGGGCGTTTCCATGAGCCCGAGCGTGCGTTTTGCCCATGATGTAAACGGTAACTCTCCGATTGGCGGCAACTTTATGGAAGACCGTAAAGCAGCCACCCTGGGCGTGAGTTTCCTGTACTTGAACAACCTGGAAGTGGCCATGTCTGGTACCACCTTCTGGGGCGCCAAATATTCCAACAAACTGGCCGACCGGAACAACGCTTCGGTTTCTGTTAAGTACTCTTTCTAATTTGTTCCAGGCCGGGGTGCCGGCCTGTTTTTAACGGAGAGCAATCATGTTGAAGAAATTGACCGCAATGGGTGGTGCCCTGGCACTGTCTCTGAGTGTGGCGGCCAATGTGCACGCTGGTGTTTCCAGCCAGGAAGCGGCGAAGCTGGGTACATCCCTGACGCCTTTCGGTGCACAGATTAAAGGCAACGGCAAAGCTACCTCTACAGGTCTGGGTATCCCGGATTACACCGGCGGCATCCAGCGCAAGGATATTCCCAAGACTTATACCCGTCCGGGCCAGCATCACCCGGACCCGTACAAATCTGACAAAATCGCCTTCACCATTAACGCCCAGAACGTGTCCCAGTATGCGGATAAGGTGCCGGACGGTGTGCAGGCCATGCT
>NZ_LWFX01001081.1:0-5498 GCF_001635175.1 Alcanivorax sp. HI0083
TCCCAGCCGGCCAGGACCAGTTTGCCGATGGTGCTGCCGCTCTCCAGCCGCCGGTGGGCTTCTTTCAGGTTGGCGGCATTGATGGTGCCGAGCCCCTCACTGACGGTGCTCTGGATTTTGCCTTGATCCACCAGTGTGCTGAGTTGGGTGAGGATGTTGCCCTGGCGTTGCATGTCCGTGGCGAACATGGCGCGGGTGAACATGAATTCCCAGCTAAAGCGGGCGCTTTTGGCTTTCAGGGGATTCAGGTCCAGGGGCGCGCGGGCATCGACAATGGCGCAGATGCCGCCGAACGGGGCCACGGCCTGGCAGGCCGTGGCCCAATAGTCGTCCAGATTCTGGGTGATGAAGATGCCATCAATCTGCGGGCAACCAATGGCTTCCAGCTGTGGCAGCAATGGCTTGCGGTAGTCCACCATGTGATGGGCGCCGAGGCTTTGGCACCAGTTGGCAGAGGTTTCCCGGCCTGCGGTGGCAATGACCTTGAGGCCAAAGTGGTGGGCGGCCAGCTGAATGGCGATGGAGCCCACGCCGCCGGCACCACCGATCACCAGCAGATTTTTCCCTTCACATTCACCGGGCTGAAAGCCGAGTTGATCTTCCAGAGCCTCCCATGCAGTGAGCGCTGTGAGTGGTAATGCGGCGGCCTCCTGCATGCCCAGACTGTCCGGTTTTTTTGCCACCAGGCGTTCGTCAACGCATTGATGCTGAGCGTTGCTGCCCTGGCGTTGCACGGCGCCGGCGTACCAGACCCGATCGCCGGCCTGGAAGTTTTCCACTTCCGCGCCCACCGCTTCCACCACACCGGCGGCGTCAAACCCCAGCACCCGGTAACCGGGTTGTTCCAGGGGGCGCTGGCGCAGTTTGGTGTCAATCGGATTGACGGAGACGGCCTGCACGGCCACCAGCAGATCCCGCGGGCCGGGTGCGGGCAGGTCCAGCTGGATGTCTTCCAGGGCGTGAACATCCTCGATGGCTCTGGGCTGGTTGAATCCAATGGCTTTCATGCAGGCTCCCTCACAGTTCGACAACGTATTCCCACAAGTGCTGGTTGCCACGATTTGGCACACTTGGCTGGGCAGACTATGCCACAGTATGGCTTTATCGTCTGGCAGCAGATCATCGCCAGCGCTTCGGGACAGCAAAAGGGAGAGCACAATGAAGTTTGAAGAATACCGCCGGTTTGATGCCATTGGGCTTGCCGATTTGGTGACACGGGGGGAGGTCACGGCGGCGGAATTACTGGAGCTGGCGATTGCCCGTGCCGAGGCGGTGAACCCGCAATTGAATGGGTTGATCATCCCGTTGTACGACATGGCCCGAAAGCAGGCCACGGGGCCTTTGAGCGGACCGCTGGCGGGTGTGCCCATGCTGGTAAAGGATCTGTTCCAGGAAATCGGCGGTGCGCCCAGCTATCAGGGAAATAAGGCGCGCAAGGCCAGTGATGTCCATGCACAACGAGATTCCACTCTGGTGGCGCGCTGGAAGCAGGGCGGGCTGGTCCCGTTTGGTCGTACCAATACCCCGGAGTTTGGCGCCAAGGGCATTACCGAGCCGGATTCGTTCGGGCCGGCACGCAACCCCTGGAACCCGGACCATACTCCCGGTGGCTCTTCCGGTGGCTCGGCAGCCATGGTCGCTGCGGGCGTGGTGCCGGTGGCCGGCGCCAACGATGGCGGTGGCAGCATTCGGATTCCGGCTGCCTGTTGTGGCCTGTTCGGTCTCAAGCCGGGCCGTGGGCGCACCCCCTGGGGGCCGGAATTCACGGAGGCCATGCACGGGATCGCCGTTAACCACGTACTCACCCGTAGCGTCCGTGACAGCGCGCTGCTGCTGGATATTGCCCAGGGCGACGAGCGCGGCAGCCTGTTTCAGATTGCCCCGCCAAAGCAGGCTTACGCCCTGTCTGCGGCCAGCCGCCCGGGCAAGTTACGCATCGGTTTTTCCACCCGCTCGCCGCTGGGTACCGATGTGGATCCGGAAGCGATCCGGGCGGTGGAGAAAACCGTGGCGTTGTTGCGGGACTTGGGCCACGAAGTGATTGATGCCGAGCCGCAGATGGACGCCAAACAGATGTGTATGGACTGGCTGTCGGTCTGGTTTGGTCAGTGTGCTGCCGAAGTGGATGAGGTGAAGGCCATTACCGGTTGCGGTGATGAAGGCTTCGAGTTGGATACCCTGGCCATTGCGGCTTTTGGTCGCGCCACCCCGGCCCATGAATACGTGAAGTGCCAGACCCGCTGGCAACAGTACATGATCGCCATGGATGCCTTCCTGGAGCAGTACGATTTCTGGCTCACCCCCACCCTGGCCATGCCCCCTGCAGCTATTGGTGCCATGGCGACGCCGCCGTGGCAGCAGGCCGCGTTGAAGATGTTGCTCAAGGTGGGCGGGGAAAAACTGTTGATGAAAACCGGCATGATCGAGCAGATGGCCATGGAGAATTTCAAATACATGCCCTTCACCCAGTTCGCCAACGTGACCGGGGTGCCGGCCATGTCTGTGCCCTTGCACTGGTGCCAGAACGGTTTGCCGCTGGGCTCCCAGTTTGTCGGTGGCCACGGCGATGAAGGCAAGCTGCTGGCGCTGGCCGCGCAGCTGGAAGCCGCAGCGCCCTGGTTTGATAAAACGCCGGACGCATGAGGCCAGACGCCCGACGTTTGGAAGGGCGGTTTTAGACGTTCATGGCCGCCTGGGCTGCCGGCGAGCGTGCCAGGTACGCCAGCGCCTGTTCCGTATCGCCTTCATGGATCGGATGAAAGCGTGGGGAGACCCAACGCAACGTGGCCTTGAGCAAAAAACCAAAGGTGGGAACGTTCCGGGTCTGCTCGCCGACTTGCTGTAGCTGGATCAGCACCTGCGGAATCAGTTTGCGGCCTATCTCACGTGCGGCCTTGTCGGAATCCTGCCGGGCCAGGCTGCGCCCGCCTTCGGCAATGAAGTAAATGAACAGCGGGAAAACAATGGCCATCAGAGCCTGGCGGCTGACATAAAACCCAAGCTGGGTCTTGCACAGATGCTCGAACAGATCGTAGGCCACGGTGCGGTGTTCCACTTCTTCGGCCAGGTGCCATTTGAACAGATCCACCATGGTGGGGTCGCCGTTCTGCTCCCAGCTTTCGTTGTCCATGGCCCACTGCCCCAACACACCGGTGAAATGTTCGATGGCGGCGATGATGCCGACACGCATGACCAGCCAGTGTTTTTTGAACGGTTTGCGCTGCATCAGGGTAAGCCCGAACGGCGCATCGGCCAGCGCGGTGCCAAACAACCATTCCACTCGTTTCAGGAACGGCTCTACGCTGAGGCCGTGACGTTCCAGATACAGTTGTGCCTTGCTGTGGGCGCGAGAGTGCACCGCTTCCTGTCGGATGAAGCCCTGCACGTCGGCCAGAAGCTGTTCATCCTGGATCAGCGGCAGGGCCTGATTGTATACCCGACAGAACCACAGCTCGCCTTCCGGCAACAGCAGGTGGATGCCGTTGATGGTGTGTGTGGAGAACGGATCATCACGCAGCCAGTGCAGTGGTGTCTGATCAAAATCGAACTGCACCCGGCGCGCTTTCAGTTGGTGTCGAACAGTGGCATTCATGGTGTCCGGTCTCCGTCAGGGGGTCAGGTCAATGCGTGCAACGCGGCGTGACAGTGAAGGGGCGAAGCGGCTGAGCAAGCGGGTGCTCCAGGCTTCCGCCCCCACCAGTGACAGGGCCGGGTTGTTGAGTACTGCCTTGAGGATGGCGTCGGCCACATCGTCCGGTGAAAAATTACGACGTTTGTAGAGCGCATCGGCCTTGGCGCGTTTCTCGGCTTGTTCTTCTTCGCTGGCGCCGGCATAGACGGTGGCGTTGGCAATGCCGGTGGCAACAAAGCCAGGGCAGATGGCGGTGACGCCGATATCGTGCTCGGCCAGTTCAGCACGCAGGCACTCGCTCAGCATGTGCACCGCTGCCTTGCTGGTGGAGTAGGCGGCCAGTTTGCGATTGGGGGCAAAGGCGGCGGCGGAGGCCACGTTAATAATGTGGCCGTGGCGATGGCCGTCGATCATCTGCTGGGCGAACAGACGCGAGCCGTGAATGACGCCCCACAAGTTCACTTTCAGCAGGCGATCCCATTCCTTGACGCTGGTATCCAACACTCCGCCAGCCATACCGATGCCGGCGTTGTTGATCACAATGTCGGCGCCACCCAGTTCCTTGGCGACCCAGTTGGCCAGGCGTTGCATGGCCTGGGCCGAGCCCACATCGACTTTGCGAGACCAGGCAACGGCACCCAATTCCCGAGCCTTGGCTGCGGTGCCTTCGGCGCTGTCTTCATCAATGTCCACACAGACCAGGTCCGCGCCTTGCGCAGCGAAGCGCAGGGCGGTGGCGCGGCCGATACCGGAACCGGCGCCGGTGACGACCGCCGTTTTTCCATTCAGGGGGAGTGCGCTGCGGGCCGGGCGTACGCGGGCATGCTGCAGGGCGCCGCTCATGGTGCCTTTCTCTACGCCGCTGACGAATTCGTGAATCCAGTCGGCAATGCGTTCCGGGTGGCTGAGGGGGACCCAGTGGTTGGCGTTGATGTCGCGGCGGTAGAGTTCTTCTACCCAGAGATGCAGGTCTTCAAATAGCTGGGTGCCCACATAATTGTCGCGGGTGGGCACGATCAATTGGACCGGGCAATTGGCGTAGCGCTTTTCCGGGTTGATCAGCTTGTTACGAAAATTGGCCCGGTAGAGCTGCACGCCGAATTTGCCGTCTTTGCCCTGGGTGGGGTTGGCGTCGGGTTCGGCGACATTTTCCCGGTGCTTCAGGTACTGCGGCCAGAGTTTGTCGAGGCCGCCCTGCCAGGCGCTGGGGGCGAGCACGGGAAGATGAAAGAAACCGATATACCAGGAGCTGAGTACCTGCTTGAAGACTTTCGCCTTGGCGGAGGCGGACAGGTTCAGGGTGCGTTCGCGCATCCAGTGGCCCATGTGGTCCAGGCAGGGGCCGGAAATCGTGGTGTAGGACAGAATGCGCGATTTCAGCGGCTCGCTGGTGACCGATTCCCAGCTTTGAATGGAGCCCCAGTCATGGCCGGCCAGATGAAACCCCCGGCCGGGGATCAGGGTATCCACCACCGCGAGCAGGTCGGCGGACAGCAGCTTCATGCGGTAGTCCGCTTGCGCTCGGGGAGCCTGGGAGGCGCCGGCGCCCCGCACATCATAGAGGATTACAAAGTAGTGTTTGGCCAGCTGCTGCGCCACCGGTTGCCACACGCTGTGGTTGTCCGGGTAGCCGTGCACCAGCACCACGGGCGTCTTTTTGGGGTCGCCGAGAGTGTAGGCCTGGAGTGAAATGCCCTGGCTGTTGACGGTGGTGGGGGTCATGTTGGCTCCNGAAAACATGGCGACGCGATATCTGGACAACGTCAAGATAATCGAATGTATCAGTGCTCAATGTAACGGTCAATGTGCTCGTTGTGGCAGCAAATACCGGGCAGTCAGTCTCACCGGCCAAGGGTCTCTGACGATG
>NZ_LWFX01001082.1:0-4826 GCF_001635175.1 Alcanivorax sp. HI0083
CACGGGCGCCCACGCCACGCTCATCAGCCCGATTCAGGAAGCCAAAGTTATTACGGATGTTGTTGGAAAACTTGGTTTGCAGGCGCGTACCCAGAATTTCCCATTGATTGCCAGATGTTGCATCTTCCTTGCGTTCCAGAATCACGGCAGTCGCCACGTCGCCGAAAATGAAGTGGCAATCACGGTCTTCCCAGGCCAGGTGTGCCGAGCAGATTTCCGGGTTCACCATCAGTACCCGGCGGGCGCTGCCATTGCGAATCGCATCCACGCCGGCCTGGATACCGAAAGTGGCACTGGAACAGGCCACGTTCATGTCGTAACCCCAGCCGTGGTCCATACCCAGGGCCGCTTGCACTTCCACGGCCATGGCCGGGTAGGCACGCTGCATATTGGAACAAGCAACCAGTACGGCATCCAGGTCATTGGCTGTCAGGCCGGCATGATCCAGTGCCTGTTTGGCCGCCTTTACGGCGATCTCCGCCTGGATCGACACCTCATCATCGGTGCGTTCATCAATGCGGGGAGCGAGGCGGTCAGGATCCAGAATCCCGGTCTTATCAATCACATAACGCTGCTTGATACCTGACGCTTTTTCAATAAAAGCACTGTTGGACGGCCCCAGGGCTTCCAGCTCGCCGGCCTCGATGGCTTGTGCGTTGCGGGCGTTATAACGCTCCACGTATTCATTGAATGATTCCACCAGTTCATCGTTGGTGATGGTCTGGTCCGGGGTCCACAGGCCGGTACCACTGATTACAACCGAATAGCTCACAAGCGAGTCCTCGCACTAATGCAGGGCCAGCCGCCCTGCTACAGCAAATTAGATAATGGGTCGATTATCCGGATTCAACGGGCCCGGCGCAAAGGCACCAGGGCCCATTTGTTGGTTATTACGGTCGTTCAAAGGCCTGTTTGCGTCTTTCACTGTAGGTTGCGGCGCAGCAGGCCAGCATGTTCACCGTACATCGCCCTTATCAGCACAACTCCCACTGTTTATTCAGTCGTTTCGCCGACACAGGCAATTTGGTGCCCAGTTGCTGGGCAAACAGGCTCACCCGGTATTCCTGCAGCATCCAGAAAAACCGCTGCAAGGGCTCGGGTTGCTTCCATAACGGCGCCCCTGCAGCGCGGGTTTCATGCTGTTTGCTGTACGCCTCCAGCTCCGCACTGAGAGTGCGATCCTTGCCGATCTGACCGCCAAGCTTATCCAGGCGGTGGTCGATGGCCCCCAATAACCGCGGGTATTCCTGTAACCAGGCCCAGGGCACCTGTAACAGCACGTCATCGGGAAATAATTGTCCAAGCTGCTGCTTCAGGTCGCGGTGGGCATGGGCCCAGGCCAGCGGGAAGTTCTTTTCCAGCGCCCCCATCAACTGCCGGTAGTGCGCGAACAGCGTCCCCAGCGTGGCCAATTGCTGCTGTGCCCAGGGCACAAAATCGCCACGGTGGGCATTGAGTCGGTCCCGAAACGCCGCCTCGTTACGCACCGGCTCATCCAGACGGAAATGTTCGGCCAATAACCGCAGCAAGGCGTGATCCAGCGCATTACGGGCCATGGCGCCTTTCTCGCTTTTCAGTTTCTGGAAACCCGCCATTTGCGAGGCCTGCTTGCGCAGATCCCGTAGCTGCACCGACAGTTTGAAGCTCAACAAGCGGGCCGTGCCCCATCGGTGTGCCCAGGCGGCCTCGACGTCATCGTCCCGATACTGCAGCTCTACCTCGCTGCCAACATCCACCAGGGCCGGAAAACGACGTACGGTCATGCCTCCCAAATCCTGATCCTCGGTTTCCGGCAGCTCACCAAACAGCCACTCCTGACCACGCAATGCCGGCGCGGCTTCGACAGGTTTGGGCAAGTCCCGGGTGACGCCAGCGAGCCGGTCTTTTACATCATCCAGGCTGCGCCCCTGGGCGTGGACCTTGCGTTTGCCGTCGACGCGATCCACCACCTGAATAAACATGCGCAGATGGTCCGGCAAGGTGGCCGCCTGCCACTCCTCCAGCTCGATACGAAGGCCGGTCATGCGCTGCAGTTCTCGGGTCATGGCCGGCAGCAACGGCTCATCCGGCGTCAGGGTTTCCATCAGGGCGCTGACATAATCCGGCACCGGAACAAAATGGCGGCGGCGGGCCTTGGGCAAGGCCCGAATCAACGCTTCCAGCTTTTCACGGAGCAAACCGGGCACCAGCCAGTCCAGTCGCGCCTCGGACACCTGGTTCAGCACGGCCAGCGGCACGATCAGGGTGACCCCGTCACGCTCCCCGGTAGGATCGAAGCTGTATTCCAGCGGAAGGCGAAGGCCATCAAGTTTAAGCTGATCGGGAAACTGGTCATTGCCCAGATTCGGGCTTCGCGAAAGCAAAAAACTCTCATCCATGAGCAACGCATTTTTTTGTTCCTCACTGGCGTGTTTGCTGTACCAGTTCATCAGCCCGGCGACAGTGTGAAGGTCACCGGGCAGGCGTGCGTCGTAGAAAGCCACCCGCGCTTCTTCATCCACCAAAATGTCCCGACGGCGCAGTTTGTGCTCCATCTCTTCCAGTGCTTCAAAGCGCTTGCGATTGGTTTTCACAAACGGCGGCTCCCGGGTCAGCTGCCCCATGACCAGGCCTTCACGGATCATCAACTCACGGGCTTCTTGCGGGTGAATGGGTCCATAGTTAACCGGCCTGCCGCTGGCCAGAATCAGGCCGAACAGATTGACCTGTTCCTTTGCCATGGCGCAGCCGCGCTTTTTCGACCAATGCGGCTCGAAATATTGTCGCTTGAGCAGGTGCCCTGCCGCCTGTTCGATCCACAACGGATCGGTTTTTGCCACGGTCCGGGCGAACAACCGGCTGGTCTCCACCTGCTCTGCCGCCATCAACCAGCGCGCCTTGGTCTTTGACAGTGACGACCCCGGCCATACCAGGGGCTTGCGGTTTCGCGTCGACAACCATTCGCCCTCTTCCGTGCGTTGCATGACATTAGCCAACAACCCGGTAAGCAACGCCTGATGCAGCGGCGCGTAGAGCGGGGACGGAGGAGCGTTATCGCCGTTTTTGCTCTTTGCCTTATCAGGTTCTCTTAACGGCAATCCGGATTCCACTGGCGCGTTCAGCTCCCACCCCTGCTCTTTACTCAGCAATAATAGTTGACGATGAGTGTCGCGCCATTCGCGCATTCGCGTGGGAGACAGGAAGGTTTTCTTGAGCAGCTTCTCATACTGGTTGCGGCTCAGGGCTTCGCGTTGGGAATCCGCCCACTGCCACAGCTTCACAAAAAACAGGAAATCCGATTCCTTGTCGGTGAAAGGCTGGTGGGCCTGATCCGCCNGCTGTTGTTTATCATGGGGGCGTTCCCGAGGATCCTGGGCGGCCAGTGCGGACACCACGATCAAGGCCTCGCGCAACACTTTCTTTTCCGCCGCCGCGACCAGCATTCGGCCCAGAGTGGGGTCCAGCGGGAAACGTGCCAGCTGCCGCCCCAGTGCGGTCAGCGTCTGTTTTTCTGTCAACGCGCCCAGCTCATCCAGCAACCGGTAACCATCGCGGATCAGCCGGCCATCCGGCGGTTCGATAAAGGGGAAATCTTCGACCTTGCCCAGGCGCAGGTCTGCCATCTGCAGAATCACTGCCCCCAGATTGGTGCGCTGGATTTCCGGGTCGGTGAACGCCGGCCGATTGAGAAAATCGTCTTCGTCAAACAGGCGGAAACAGATACCCGGCATTACGCGGCCGCTACGCCCGGCCCGCTGATTGGCACTGGCCTGGCTCACCGGCTCCACCGGCAGGCGCTGTACCTTGGAATGCACGCTATAACGGCTGATACGCGCGGTGCCGGCATCAATCACATAGCGAATGCCGGGCACCGTGAGTGAGGTCTCTGCCACGTTGGTACTGAGTACCACGCGGCGCCCCCGGTGGGCAGAAAAAATACGATGCTGCTCGGCCTGGCTGAGACGCGCATACAGCGGCAGAATTTCTGTGTCGCGCAGGCTGGAACCCTGTGTCGCACAGCGTTTCAGATGGTGGTGCACATCGCGAATATCCCGTTCACCGGCCAGAAACACCAGCACATCGCGCGCCATGGGCAGGCCATCGCGACGTTCATCACGCTGAATTTCCAGCAGGATATCTTCCACCTGCCGGGACAGCTCCTGCCCGTCTGCGGGTGGCCGGTAACGCATCTCCACCGGGAAAGTACGCCCGGACACTTCCAGCACCGGGGCGCCACCGAAATGTTCGGCAAACCGTTGGTGATCGATGGTGGCCGAGGTGATGATCACTTTCAGATCTGGCCGGCGTGGTAACAGCTGCTTGAGATAGCCAAGCAGAAAATCGATGTTCAGGCTGCGCTCGTGGGCCTCATCAATAATCAGGGTATCGTATTGATTAAGGAACCGGTCCTGCTGAATTTCGTTTAGCAGCATGCCATCGGTGAGCACCTTGATCAGCGAATGTTCACTGACCTGCTCGGAGAACCGCACCTTGAACCCCACGGCGCTTCCCAGTGGGCTATGCAGCTCTTCCGCTACCCGGGTTGCCACCGCTCTGGCCGCCAATCGCCGTGGCTGGGTGTGGCCGATGGTGCCTTCAATGCCCCGTCCCAGCTCCAGGCAGATTTTGGGTAACTGGGTGGTTTTACCGGAGCCGGTTTCCCCCGCAATGACCACCACCTGGTGGTCGCTGATCGCCTGCTTGATATCCTCCCGGCTGGCCACCACCGGAAGATCCGGCCACTCCAGCGCCGGCACGGCTGCCAGGCGTTTATCCCGGTTGGCCATGGAGGCGGCCATGGCCTCGGCGACTTTATCTACAGCTTTAGGGTTACGTTTCCCGGCCGG
>NZ_LWFX01001083.1:0-8370 GCF_001635175.1 Alcanivorax sp. HI0083
CAGTTCTTCGCTGCTTTCCCTGCCGGCCATCAGTGACACATAGGCATAGATGCCCTGGCCTTTGACGTCATGTTGGTAGCCGACCACGGCGGCTTCGGAGATGCTGGGGTGCAGCACCAGGGCTGATTCAATTTCGGCAGTGCCCAGGCGGTGGCCAGACACGTTGAGCACGTCGTCCACCCGGCCGGTGATCCAGTAGTAGCCATCTTCATCACGGCGAGCGCCATCACCGGTGAAATAGCAGTCCTTGTAGGCGCTGAAATAGGTGTCGATCAGGCGCTGGTGATCGCCATAGACTGTCCGGATCTGGCTGGGCCAGCTGGCCTTGATAACCAGGTTACCGGAGGCCGCGCCGTCCAGTTCTTTGCCGTCCGGGTCCATCAGCCCGGGCTGCACACCGAACATGGGCAGGGTGGCCGAGCCGGCTTTCAGGTCCACAGCGCCGGGCAGGGGCGCAATCATGATGGCGCCGGTTTCGGTCTGCCACCAGGTGTCCACAATCGGGCAGCGGGAATTACCGACTATCTTGTAGTACCACTCCCAGGCTTCCGGGTTGATGGGTTCGCCCACTGTGCCCAGCAGCTTCAGGCTGGCGCGGGAGGTCTGCTCCACAGGGGCGTCCCCCAGCCCCATCAGGGCGCGAATGGCGGTGGGGGCAGTGTAGAAAATATTGACTTTGTGTTTGTCCACCACCTGCCAGCAACGGGAGGCATCGGGATAGGTGGGTACGCCTTCGAACATCAGGGTGGTGGCGCCGTTGGCCAGTGGGCCGTAGACGATGTAGCTGTGCCCGGTGATCCAGCCCACATCGGCGGTGCACCAGTAGATGTCGCCGTCCTGATAGTCGAACACGTATTTGTGGGTCAGGGCGCTGTTGAGCAGGTAGCCGGCGGTGGTGTGCACCACCCCTTTGGGTTTGCCGGTGGAGCCGGAAGTGTACAGGGTGAACAGCGGGTCCTCAGCCTCGACCCACTCCGGTTCGCAATCGGTGGAGGCGTCGGCCATGGCCTCGTGGTACCAGACATCGCGGGGCGTTTGCCAGGCCACGTCACCACCGGTGCGTTTCACGGTCAGGCAGGTATGCACGCAGTCGACGCCGTCCAGCGCCTTGTCCGCATTCACTTTCAGCGGAATCGCCTTGCCACCGCGTACCCCTTCGTCGGCGGTAATCAGTGCGCAGGCTTCGGCGTTGAGGATACGGTCTTTCAGGGCTTCCGGAGAGAAGCCGCCAAACACCACAGAATGAATGGCGCCGATACGGGCGCAGGCCAGCATGGCGTAGGCCGCTTCGGGAATCATGGGCATGTAGATAACGACGCGGTCGCCTTTTTTCACGCCCCGGTTCTTGAGCACGTTAGCGAATTTGCTCACTTCCTCGAACAGCTGTTGATAACTGATGTGCTTGTCCTGATCGGGTTCGTCGCCTTCCCAGATGATCGCGGTTTGATTGGCGCGCTCAGGCAGGTGGCGATCGACGCAGTTGTAGCAGGCATTCAGGGTGGCGCCCTTGAACCAGGCCGCCCGGCCTTCACTGAAGTCCCATTCGCTGACGGTGTCCCAGGGGGTCTTCCAGTCCAGAAGCTGTTCGGCGCGCTCGGCCCAGAAGGTGTCCGGGTCGTTGATGGATTGGGCGTACCAGCGGTCGTAGGTGTCGCGGTCCATCAGGGTCTGTTTTTTATACTCGGCGGGAACAGGGTGAGTATGTACTTGGGACATTAGGGCCTCCTTGGGATACTGCCTGCCAGTTTCCATCATTATTATGGCTACGCCTGCCCGGGGGTATTCCACCATGGTCTTATAGGGTGTTGTGAGGGTAGACGTTGTGTTCCAAGAGTAAACAAAGCGTTGCTTAATGACCAATGCCCAAGCGGACAAAAGAGGCAATGTATACAGGGAAAGCAGTAAAAAGCGGCAGGCAAAAAAAACGCCGGCAGGGCCGGCGTTTTATCAAAAATTCAGAGCCAATTCGGGATCAGGCAACCTGAACCGGAATGGCATCGCTGGTGCCTTTCACTTCATTGCCTTCGGCCATGTAAATCAGGCTTGGCTTGAAGTTGATCAGCTCCGCGCTGGAGTAACTGGCGTAAGCGCAAATGATCACGCGGTCACCGGGCTGGGCCTTGTGAGCGGCGGCACCGTTGACGGAGATGATTTTGGAGCCCGCTTCGCCACGGATTGCGTAGGTTTCGAAACGCTCACCGTTGTCGATGTTGTAGATCTGGATCTGTTCGTATTCCAGGATACCCGCCATGTCCATCAAATCGCCATCAATGGCGCAGGAGCCTTCGTACTCGAGCTCCGCGTGGGTGACACGAGCCTGATGGAGTTTTGCTTTCAGCATGGTGCACTGCATGTTGGTTACCTCTCAAGCGACCCGAAACCTGCTGTAAACGCCGTATGGTGGGCATGCAGGCACTTCAAGGGGCCGGAAGTATGCATGAATCACCGGTCACGCACAACGGCCAGAGATATATTGTCGATCAATCGCGTTGACCCTAGTTTCGCGGCGACGGCGGCCACCAGGTCAGTGTCTTGCGGGCCCGCCGGCGCCAGGGTTTTGGCGCTGACGATGGTCAGATAGTCTACGCTGAACCCGGCAGTATCGAGCGATTGACTGATGCGGCTTTCCAGTGCCCGGTAGTCCCGCTCGCCGGCGTCGATGTCGGTTTTCAGCTGTTGCAGGTGTGCATAGAGCTGTGGGGCGAGTGTGCGCTCACTGTCGCTCAAAAAGCCGTTTCGCGAGCTGCGCGCCAGACCATCCGTTTCGCGGCTGGTGGCGGCACCGACGATCTTCACCGGGAACAGTAGCTCTTCACACATGCGGCGCAGAATGGCCAGCTGCTGGAAGTCCTTTTCACCGAATACGGCCACGTCCGGTTGCACGATGTTCAGTAGCTTGGAGACCACGGTGGTGACGCCCCGGAAGTGCCCTTCGCGGCTGGCGCCACACAGGTAGTCGCCCAGCTGGTCCACGTCCACCCAGGTCTGGTTCTGGCCGAGCGGGTACATTTCCTCGACGGATGGCGCAAACAGCAGGTCGGTGGCGGCCTCGACCAGGGCGGCGGCATCGGCGTCCAGGGTGCGTGGGTAGCGGTCGAAGTCTTCGTTGGGGCCGAACTGGGTGGGGTTCACAAAGATCGATACCACCACCACGTCGCAGCGGGCGCGCGCCTCGCGAATCAGGCTGATATGGCCGTCGTGCAGGTTACCCATGGTGGGGACAAAGCCCACGGTCTGGCCTTTGTTGTGCCACCCGCGGACATATTCACGGACCTGGGCGACGGAGTGAACGGTTTGCATGGAAATCCTCGCAAGAGACGCCGCACGCTACACGCAACAGGCAGCAACGCGACACTTGGGTTGTTGCGTTATTCTGCAGGGTTGGGGCCGCGCTTGAGCTATGGCGCGGCCCCGACATTGCAGCTTCAAAGTCCGCTACGCCGCGTTGTGGCGTGAAGCGTGTTGCTTGCTGCGGTTTTTCAAAAACAGTGCTCGTCGGCCGGGAAGCTGCCGTCTTTCACGGCGGCGTCATAGGCCTTGAAAGCGGCGCGCATATCGCCGGTGTCCGCCATGAAATCGCGCACGAAACGGGCCGGTTTGCCGGGGCTGATGCCGAGCATGTCGTGCATCACCAGTACCTGGCCGTCGCATTCCGGCGCAGCGCCGATGCCGATCACCGGGGCGGCGACCTGGCGGCTAATCTCCGCGCTGAGTGCGCGCGGTACGCACTCCAGTACGAACAGGGCTGCGCCGGCCTGATCCAGTATTTTGGCGGCGTCGAGCAGCTCGGCGGCGCCGTCGTCATCTTTGCCCTGCACCCGGTAGCCGCCCAGCGAGTTCACCGCTTGCGGGGTCAGGCCCAGGTGGGCGCAGACAGGAATGCCGTTGCGATTCAGGATCTCAATGGCGTCGGCCAGCCAGGCGCTGCCTTCCAGTTTCACCATGTTGGCGCCGGCCTGCATCAGGGCAGTGGCGGCTTCCAGGGTACGTTCCAGGGTGGCGGCGCCCATAAAGGGAACATCAGCAATGACCAGGCTGCCCTGGTTGCCGCGGACCACGCATTCGGTGTGGTAGACCATTTGTTGCAGGGTCACCGGGACGGTGCTGGTCTGGCCCTGGATGACATTGCCCAGAGAGTCGCCGACCAGAATGGCTTCCACGCCCGCTTCGGAAATCAGCCTTGAGAAGCAGGCATCGTAGGCGGTGAGCACAGAAAACTTGCCGCCTTCCTGTTTGCGTTTTTGCAGGGTGCGAATGGTGATGGACATGGGATACCTCCCAGGGAAATCAGTTGAAAGTTGAAAGTTGAAAGTTGAAACGCGGTCCAGTCTGTTGCTGCGTACAGGCTGTGCCCGCGGTCATGTCAAAAGTTTCGCGGGCAGCTGGCAATGCGCCTGTCCGCGCTCTTGAACTTTCAACTTTGAACTTTCAACTCAGTCCACTAGTGGCCGGGGGTTAAAATAGTGGCGACCGGAGCGGATGTCCAGCAACTCGCTGATCAGTTGCTGGTAGTCACGGTCGTGGTTGACCAGATCGATTTCCGCCGCGTTGACGATGAGCAGCGGGGCGCGGTCATAAAAATGGAAGAATTCGGTATAGGCGTTGCTGAGTTTATCCAGATAATCGCTGGCGATGCCTTGTTCGAAATCGTTGCCCCGATGGCCGATGCGCTGGCGTAGTACCTGGGGCGGTGCCTGCAGGTAAATCACCAGATCCGGCCTGGGCGCGTCCACGGTCAGGTGATCGTCCACGTTGCGGTACAGCTCGAATTCATCTTCGTCCAGGGTGACCTGGGCAAACAGCCGGTTCTTGTCGATCAGGAAGTCCGCAATCCGTGGCCCGGCAAACAGGTCCTGCTGCTGGATCTGGCGCAGCTGATCGGCACGCTGAAACAGAAAGAACAGCTCGGTCTGCAGGGCGTAGCGAGCCGGGTCCTGATAGAAACGGGTCAGGAATGGATTGTCGTCGGCCTGTTCCAGTAACAGGTCATAGCCGAAGGTCATGGCCAGGCGCTTGGCAAGGCTGGTTTTGCCGGCGCCGATGGGGCCTTCCACGGCGATGAAGCGGGGCAGGGTGCCGGCGGTGCGGCGCTGTTCAATCCGTTCAGTGAGGGTCTTTTCGTTCAATGAGTGCATCGCGGTCCAGTTCTGCCAGCGGTGAAAGCGTTTGTTCGGCTACCTGACTGAGAAAACTACCCAGTGCAGTGCCGTCGGGCAAGTGGCAGTGCGGGGCGATTTCCAGCAAAGGGTGCAGGACAAAGGCGCGGCGCTGCATCTGTGGGTGAGGTACCTGGAGGTCGGGGCTGTCGATAGGCTGATCGTCGATCAACAAAATATCCAGGTCCAGAGTGCGTTCGCCCCAGTGGCGCAAGCGTTGTCGCCCAGCAGCCAGTTCCAGTGCCTGCAGGCTGTGCAGCAGGGCGTGGGGCGTCAGCGTGCTGTGTACTTCGGCGACCGCGTTGACGTAGTCGGGCTGGTCCTGGGGGCCGATGGGGGCACTGCTGTACAAGCGGGAGTGGTGCTGCAGGGTGATTCCGGGTAGCTGAGCCATGGCCAGCAGCGCGCTGATCAGCCGTTGTGCCGGCTGATCCAGATTACTGCCAAGGCCTATGAACGCCTGCATTAATTATCCGCAGCAGGCTTCGGGCGGCGCCGACGGCGACGGCGTTTGTTGCCGCCGCCCCCCTGGTTGCCCAGCTGACTGATCATGTCCCGGCGGCCGCTTTCATCTTCTTCCTGATAGCGGGTCCACCAGTCGCCAAGCCCGGCCTTGATCTCTCCGCTCTGCTCACGCAGTAGCAGAAAATCGTAGGCGGCACGGAAGCGAGGATGCTCCATCATCGCATCGGCGCGGCGCCCGGCCCGTTTGTCCAGACGCAGCTGCAATTCCCACATCTCACGCATCACGGTGGAGAAGCGACGGGGAATGGCGGTGTGTTTTATTTGCTGGTTGAGGGCGCGGGTGGCGGCTTTGTGCAGTGCCTGGGCCGGCGGCAAGCCGCTGGACAGGTAGCCACCGAAGCGCTGCTGAATGACCGGCCACAGTAGTACCGCATAGATAAAGGCCGGAGTGACGGGTTTGTCCATCAGCAGGCGGCGGTCGGTGTTGTCCATGGCGGCCAGCAGCATGGCTTCCCAGGTCTCGCCCTGGTCGCCTTCAAGCGCTTGCTGGGTTTCCGGGAACAGGAAGCGGAACAGACCCAGCTCCTGTAGCTGCTCATAGGAGGCGCGGGCGTGGCCGCTGAGGAACAGCTTGAGCACTTCATCAAACAGACGGGCGGCGGGGACCTGCAGAAGCAGCTCTGCCATGTCGGGAATGCGTTGCGCCGTGCTGCTTTCAATGTGGAAGCCCAGCTTGGCGGCGAAGCGGGCCGCGCGCAGCATGCGTACCGGGTCTTCGCGGAAGCGTTGTTCCGGGTTGCCGATCAGGCGGATCACTTCCTGGTCGATATCGCCCATGCTGCCGACAAAGTCATGCAGGGTGAAGTCGGCAATATTGTAGTACAGCGCATTAATGGTGAAGTCCCGGCGCAGGGCATCTTCCTCGATGCTGCCCCAGGTGTTGTCGCGCAGTACCAGCCCGGTTTCTTCGTGGGCGTGATGTTTGTTCTGGTCCTGGTTGTCATCGCTGGCCTTGGCCCGGAAGGTGGAAACCTCAATGACTTCGCGGCCAAAGCGCACATGCACGATCTGGAAGCGGCGGCCGATAATGCGGCTGCGCTTGAACAGACGGTTGACCTGCTCAGGTGTAGCGTTGGTGCTGACGTCGAAATCCTTGGGCTCGCGGCCGCAGAGGATGTCGCGCAGGCAGCCGCCGACCAGGTAGGCCTCGAACCCGCCTTTGTGCAATCCGTAGAGCACATCAAGCGCCGCTCGGGAAACTTGCTTGCGGGAGATCGGGTGTTGGTCGCGGGGAATTACGCGCGGTTCTATCGGGCCGGAAGATTTTGGGGAACCCGGAGTGAACCAGCGTGTCATACGTTTCAGAAGCTTGCAGGGCATGCGAAAAATTCGGCCTCAAAATGAGCAATAAGGCGGCGATAGTAGCACTTTTTTTCGCCAGTTGAGATGTCTTTGGCCCGTAAGGGCCGGCACCGGCCAAGGTAATGGGATAAAATGCCCGGCCAGAAAGTAAAAAGGAGCCACAACCGAAGTTGTGACTCCCATATTTTGCGCTGATTCTGTTGTTATTATTGTTTGTGTTGTTTTCTGCCTTGTCGCTGCAATCATCAGTTGCAGCAGCACTGCATTGGCTCGTGAAATTATTGTTCTTCTTTCTTGTTGTTATTGTTTGAGCTTTTACGCCGCTGTTTTTCTTGTTTGCTGGCGTGGGATTCATAGTGCCCGTCCACCCCTGCCAATGCAACACGCTAAAAAATCCATTTAAATCATTGGGTTGTGCGTGTTTTGCAAAAAACACCTTAAATGCGGCCGGATCCAGGTAACGCTTGTGTTACTTTCCTGTGTAGAGCGGTAACACTTGCTCGGCTTTTAGGTTGTTTCGGGTCCTGCTCCCGATTTCCGTGTCCCGAATTAACGTTTTTGCGTTTGACTCTAATGACGTGTGGATTGGTTTTGCCGGTCAATGGCAAGCGATGCTGTATTCTTATTCAACGACGTGCACTGGCCTTTTTGCGGGGGATGCCCAGCCGCTGACGCCGCTCCCAAAGGCTTTTCCGGCTGATTCCCAGTTTCTGCGCCAGCTCGGTCTCGGTCATGCTGTCCTGATTTTCCATCACGAAGCGAGTGAAATAATCTTCCAGTGACAGGTCTTCGCTGGGGTCCAGGCTGGCCCGGCTGACGCGTTGGGGCGCGCGGTTGGGGTTCAGGCCCAGCTGGGCCGGGCCGATGCCGTCTTCTTCAGTGAGAATAACGGCCCGTTCAATCACGTTTTCCAGTTCCCGCACGTTGCCGGGCCAGCTATAGCTATGCATGGCTTGCAGGGCTTCCGGGGTGAAGTGCAGGTCCGGACGGTTGAGCTTTTCGCAGCCCCGGGCCAGCAGGGCATTGGCCAGGGGTTCCAGGTCTTCCTGACGATCGTTAAGCGGCGGCAGGGTCAGTTCCATGACGTTCAGCCGATAGTAAAGATCCTGGCGGAAGCTGCCGTCGGCGACCCGGCCGGGCAGGTCCAGCTGGCTGCTGGCGAGAATGCGCACATCTACCCGGCGGGGTGACAGGGAGCCCTGACGGTGGATTTCGTGATGGGTCAGCAGGGTCAGCAGGCGACTTTGTACTTCGCTGGTCAGTTCGCCCACTTCATCCAGAAACAGGGTGCCGCCGTCGGCTTCTTCAATGCGGCCGGGCTGTTCGTGATCGCCGAATAGTTCTGTGAGCTGCAGGGCCTGGGGCAGCGCCGCGCATTGCACCGAGA
>NZ_LWFX01001084.1:0-10493 GCF_001635175.1 Alcanivorax sp. HI0083
CAACATATCGAATCATGCCCTGACAAGCTGGTTTGTAACGTACTGACTTTTCTGCTTTTATCTTACAATATGCAAATTTTATAAATGTGATATGAAGCCGGCGCGTTCATTGGATATTCGAGCCGGCTTCCTAATACCTGTTAACTTTGTAGGATCGGCATGAAGCCACAATTTTCAGAATTTACGTACGGATATACGGTAGTAGAGGAGCTAACTAGAAACTACCGATTTACGGCAGTACCCACTTTTCCAACGCTTATCGAGGAAGGACGGGATGGTGGCGGCTATGATGTTCAGGTAGAAATTCAAGGCCTGCCATTTTTTCTGCAATTCAAACGTTCTGATTATCTAGGTCGTTCAAATGCAAAGTACCATCACGTATTCGGAAGCTCGTATTATCGTTTCAATCTACATGCCTTGAGACATTCAAAACAGCACGATTTACTTATCCATCTAGAACGCTGTGGGAATCCAGTTTTCTATGTGGCACCTAAGTTCCATACAAATGTAGAGATGCATAACAATTATTTTAGTCGTTCTGTAGCTAGAAACTCGATTTGGGTAGCGCCTACAGAAATTGGCAATTTGCCAGATGATGACGAGCATTCAATCTGTTTCAATCAATCAGAGTCGCAGGTCTATTTCTGCTCAGAACCAAAGCCGGTCGAACACAGGATGAGTTTTAAGACTGACGCATTAGAGCGTTACGTTTCCATATTTAAAGAACGGAATGGTTATCGGCAGTTTCATAAAGACAATTGGGAAGAGCTTTATGATCAGATGCTGTACGTATTTCAAAAACACGACAGCTTGGGTTTTGGCAAGCTCTCTAGGTACTTAGACGAAGACGAGAACGTTATAACTAAAACAGCTAAGCTGTCTCGCTTAGCGTTCGGTGCGGACATGGTGGTTTATGAAAGTTAACAAGGCGCTGTTGTCGGACAAATTTTTCGCTGCGCTACAAATTTGCCGCAAAGCGCGGCGTTGGGTGGCAAGAAGATGAGCATTGATTCGGCGCGAGGAAAGAGTATGATAATGTCATACCTCTGCCATGTTAGGAGCACCAGCCATGAGCATGCACCGGAAAACCATCACGCTGACCGAACAGCAAGACGGCTGGGTGAAAGCCCAGATTGAAAGCGGCCACTTTGGCAACGATAGTGAGTACATCCGCGATCTCATCCGAAGGGACCAACAGACCAAAGAACGTCTTGCCATGCTGAGGCAAGCCCTCGCTGAGGGTGAGTCCAGCGGGGAACCGAAACCGTTGGATATAACGGCTATCAAGGCGGCTGGCCGTAAGCGGATTAAGGCTGCCGATTAGTGCTTACGTTGAACGTCACGCCGAGGGCGGAATCCGATTTTATTGGGATTTGGGTGTATGCCTGTGAGGAATGGGGCGTTGATCAGGCGGATAATTACGTGGATCGGCTTGAGGCCGGCATGAAACGGCTGATTGATCATCCATCGCTTGGCGCGAACTACGACCATGTTTTTTCTGGGTATAGCAAATTACAGGTCGAGCATCACGTTGTTTTTTATCGACTGCTTGAGTCGGAAGTGCTTGTTGTTCGTGTGTTGCACGAGGCCATGGATGCACCGGAAAGGCTTCTGGAGTAGTCGGAGTTATATTTTCGGCGCGGCTTAAAAATTTCCATCCTGCACCGTGCTGTTGTCTCCCAATAAGTAGCTGCACTCGGAAAATTACTCGCTGCGCTCCTGATTTTCCAGAATCAATAGGGCCAGGGCTCCCATTGGCTCTTCGGCTTTCGGGAATCAAGATGTTGAGCGTGCCTCCGTTTTTCCCTGACCTTTCGGCTTGTGATAAACCTTGTCGATTAGGCCTTTCAGGCTCTCTGTGCCCTTGGGTGAATTCGGCCTTCCTGAATGTGCGGCGATGTGGGGTTGCTGGCTGTGCCGCTGCGAATGAAACCCCGCCTTGTTGTGGTACAGTGGCCACAAAATCCCAACCCGGACCCTGCCTATGCTCGTCTACCTTCTGGTCGCCTGCGATCGCCTTGATGAAAAGCAGGAAAAGAAGCTCAAGCGTAACCTGGTTGATCTGCAAGCTGCGTTGCAGGCGTATGTGGATGCCAATGAAGTGGCCACGCTGATAGATGACTGTGAGAGTGAGGAGTGTGAGGACTGGGTGCTTGGCATTAGCCTGCCGGTGAAGAAAAAGATCGGGCTCAAGGAGCCGGTGAATCTGTTTAATGACCTGGCCAAGCAATTCAACATTGATTGTGAGGTAGGGTCGATTGACGACGATCAGCGAGACCCGGTGAGTTATTTTGGTAAGCGGGAAGGCGTCGGAGATGCGTTTTTGATTGCGGAGTATTTGGGGGTGTGACGTACTTGTCGGATTACGCCTTTCAGGCTCTCTGTGCCCTTGGGTGAATTCGACCTACAAAAACCGTGCTTCGTAGGTCGGGTTAGGCGTAGCCGTAACCCGACACCTGCGCCGCCTTCAGGCGGCGGTTTCCTGTTTGCTTTCCTGTGTTGTTGGGGCGTACTGATTGGCGTCGGTGGTGTATTCCGCGTGGCCATAGTCCACCAATAGTTCCTTGATTCTCTTCACCAGTATTTTGTCCGCCAGCTTGTTGGCCACCGGGATATCCTGCAGCGTTCGGTAGGCGATCAGGCGTGGCACCACGAACAGGTTGCCCACGGTGAACAGGGCATAATCTATCAGGCGGGGCTCCACGCCCATTTCTTTTGCTTTCGATTTGTCTTTGCGGCCCAGGAATGCCTGGGTAAAGAAGACTTTGGAGAAGCTGCGTTCCACCCGGTTGTGCACTTTGCTGATCAGCTTTTCGTCCTTGGGGCGGTAGACCGACATGGTGGCGCGGGTCAGTTCGCCGCAGGTCTCGTCATCGTAGCCTTCGCGCAGGGTGCCGGAGTAGGTGAGCATGGTGTCGATGATGTCCGGTGCCTCGGCGGGCAGCAGTTCTTCGGGCAGGCCCAGCAGGAAGCATTCATAGCGGGACAGCTCGACGATGGCACGCTCGTTGGCGGTGAAATGTTTACGCCCTTTGCGCAGCGCCTTGAAGGCGGTTAGGTAGGCGGGCATGGTGCCGGCGGGCATCTGGTCTACCTGGGGGATGGGAATGCCATAGACGGCCGGGTCCCAGGGGCCACCCTTGTCGGTGGTGGCACGCTTGATGATGTTGAAGCGCACCATGGAGTGCATCAGGCGGACCATGGCGGCGGCCTTGAAGCCGGGGCCAAAGCGTTCCAGTGCGCCGGGCAGGGTGGCGGTGGTGAAGAAGCTGGCGGTTTCGTTGATGCGCTGGTTCACCGAGTCGTTGGCCAGGGTGCCGGTAATGGCCATGGGCAGGCCGGAGTATTTGTTCATGAAGGTGGCGACGAAGGCGCCACGAATCACGTAGGGGGCCAGGTTCACCATCTGGTTACGACTGAGGCGCGCGCCTTCGCGGACCAGCTCCATGTCCACCCAGTCCGGGGTGGTTTCCATGGCGGTGATGAAATCAATCAGCTCCTGGGGAGCATTATCCACGGCTTCCAGGCCTTCATCGCAGGCTTTCTTGAGCATAGTGATCAGGTTGCGAAAGCCGTATTCCGGCATTAGCGCGGCATAGGCATCGGAGACGGTATCGCCGAGCAGGGTGTAGGCCCGGGCGCGTTCCACTTTTTCCTTGTCGGCAAGAATGCCGGCGCGGTATTTGCGGGAAAACTTCTCGGGCAGGGCGCTGCGGGTGTTGATGTCGTCGGTAAAACGTTCCGGGGTGACATCAAAATCAATATCGCCATACAGGGAAGGAATGCGGGTTTTCTGCGCGCGTACTTTTTCCCAAAGTGCATCCAGTGACTGTGCCATCACTAACCTCTAAAAAAACGGCATTTAATGTATGTATACATTGGGTTTACGGTTTGTCGGTGACAATGGCAGGAAAGCACAATCGTGAGAACTTGTTGGTTTTTGGCCTGAATGGACAGAGAGAAATGAACGCAGGGGAAACACAGGGGAGGGGTCTGTTTTTCTTGGGGAGACGGTAGTGGCGATAGTGTTTATTCGGGCGGTGAGGCCCTCTCCCGATGACGGAAGAGGGCCACCTGGGGATGATGCGACTAGCCTTGTTCCGCCATGGCTTCCTTGTAGAGAGATTTGCGCGGTTCGGCGAAGACCTTGCGCAGCATGGGTTCGAAGTAATCCAGCGGCAGGATTTCTCCGTCCGGATCGAAGGCGGGGGAATCGTATTTGCTGACGAACTCCAGGGTCTGCCGATAGTGAGGGTGATCCTTGAAGTTCTCGCGCATGTCGCGATCCATGCCCAGGTAATGGAAGAAATAGTAACCCTGGAAGATGGCGTGGTGTTTCACCATCCAGTGGTTGGCATCGCTAACGAACGGTTCCAGCAGCACGGCGGCCACGTCGGCGTGGTTGAAGGTGCCCAGGGTGTCGCCGATGTCGTGCAGCAGGGCACAGACCACATACTCGTCATCCTTGCCGTCACGGTGGGCCAGGGTGGCGGTTTGCAGGCAGTGCTGAAAACGGTCGATCTTGAAACCACCGAAGTCACCTTCCAGCAGGCGCAGGTGCGTGATGATGCGATCGGACAGGCCCTTGCTGAAGTCGCCGAAGGACTTGGCGATGATCTGCCAGTCCTCGCCGGTGCCGTCCTTCATGTGGGTGAACTGGGCGCGGGGTGCGGTCATGCCATTCATGGTGCGCTCCTTATTCCGCGTAGCCGGGGTTGTTGCGGTCCAACTTGCGCAGCAGGCCGGGCCAGGCCAGGTTGCCGCCCATGCCCTTGGTCACCTGTGCCGCCTGTTGCTTGATGGTGTCGACGATGCCGTCCGGGATCGGCGTCAGCGGGCGGTTGCCGGACAGGGCTTGCAGCTGGATTTCGCAGGCGCGCTGGAGGATAAACATGCCCAGGAAGGTGTCGGCGATGGTGCTGCCCACGGTGAGCAGGCCATGGTTACGCAGGATCATAAAGTTGGCGTCGCCCAGGTCGGCTTGCAGGCGCGCTTTTTCGTCATCGCGCAGGGCCACGCCTTCGTAGTCGTGATAGGCCAGGCTGGCCAGCGGAAACAGGCTTTGTTGCGACAGGGCCAGTAAACCTTCCTGCTGGGCGGAGACGGCGACGCCGGCGGTGGTGTGGGTGTGCATGACACAGGCGGCATCGTCGCGCACGGCGTGGATAGCACTGTGGATGGTGAACCCGGCCGGGTTGATGTCGTAATCGCTGTCGTCGAGCTTGTTACCTTCCTGATCCACGCGCACCAGGCTGGAGGCGGTGATCTCGTCGAACATCATGCCGTAGGGGTTGATCAGGAAATGATGCTCGTCGCCGGGGATGCGGGCGGACAGGTGGGTAAAGATAAGATCATCCCAGCCGTGCAGGGCGATGAGCCGGTAGGCGGCGGCGAGATCCACGCGCAGCTGCCATTCTTCGGCGCTGACGCTGCCTTTCCTGGAGGGGACGGTAGCTGGGTTAATATTGACCTGGCTGTTCATGTAGCGCTCTCCCGTTGTGTGGGTCTTATTGGGGTCAGGGACCCTTATTTAAGGTAATCGATTTTCCAATCCCTTGAGTGTAGGCCCGGGGTTAGGGAGAAAACTGTCAACTGGTTTACAATTGCTCCATGACGGATGCCTACACGGTGCTGCGGCACTGCCCCTTACTGGCCGGATTTCCCGATGCTGCCCTGCATGAAGCGGCGCGGCACGCCCGGGTGCGTTCGTTTCAGGCCAACCAGCCGATTTATGAGAAGGGCGAACCCCAGTCCAACCTGTGTGTGATTGCCGAGGGCCTGGTGCGGATCAGTTCGGTGAATGCCCAGGGGCAGGAAGCGGTACTGATCATTTTTGACAGCGGTACCTGGTTTGGCGATGCGGTGTTTTCCCCCGGTACCGGGCGGGTCTATGGCGCCACGGCCCATGAGGCAGCGGTGCTGGTGGAAGTGCCGGGCCCGTTTTTCCGTGAGCTACTGCAACGTTACCCGCAAAGCTACCCGGTGGTGCTGGATCTGATCAGCCAGCGGCTGTGGTCCGCCATCTCCATGATCGAGGAAGACGCGCTGCGCGGCACCCAGGCACGGATAGGGCAGCGCTTGTTGTTCCTGTCGCAAATGCAACGCGGCGGCAAGCCGGAGGGTGGGCCGGTGACGGTGCGTCTGACCCGTGAACATATTGCCAACATGATGGGGATGACTCGTCAGGGCGTGCACCGGACGCTCAAGGCGTTTGAGGCGCAGGGGCTGATCACGCTGGGCTACGGGCGCATCACGATCGAAGATGAGGCGGCGCTGCGGGAACACTTGGCGACGTTGAATTGATGCTAAGCAGGATGTCGGATTCCGCCTTTCAGGCTCTCTGTGCCCTTGGGTGAATTCAACCTGCTCACTCACACTTGTAGACGCTCGGCCAGATGAGAGGGGGGTGGGAAGTCATGCTTGCATGACCAAGAGGCGTGCTCAGCACCACCTGATTATTCGCGATGCAAGCATCGCTTCCCACAGTAGAATGAAGGCGCCTCTGCGTCAGGCATCCGGCGCCGAGCTTTCACCCTAGCGCACTTCCATGCCCGGTTCGGCGCCACTGTCCGGGCTGAGGATGTGAATGTCATCCCCGCCGGGGCCGGCGGCCAGTACCATGCCTTCGGAGACGCCGAACTTCATCTTGCGCGGTGCCAGGTTGGCGACCAGGACGACCAGTTTGCCTTCCAGCTCTTGCGGTGCGTAACGCGATTTGATGCCGGCGAAGACGTTGCGCTCGCCCAGCTCGCCCACGTCCAGTGTCAGCTGCAGCAGCTTGTCGGCGCCTTCCACGTGAGCCGCCTTGGCTACACGGGCCACGCGCAGTTTCACCTTGAGAAAATCATCAATGCTGATGGTTTCGTCGTCGGCATCCGCTTTTTTCGCGTCTGCTTTTTTGGGCTTGTCGGCAACCTGTGCCGGCGTACTGTCCTTGGAATCCGCCAGCATGGCTTCCACCTGCGTCATGTCGATACGGTTGAGCAGGGGTTTGAACTTGGCGATTTCATGGCCCAGCAGCAACTGGCCTGCGTCGGCCCAGGTAAGTGGCTCCACCTGCATGAAGGCTTCTGCACGCTCGGCCAAAGCCGGCAAGACCGGTTTCAGGTAGATCACCAGCAGACGGAACACGTTGATGGCGGTGCTGCAGATGGCCAGCACTTCCTGTTCTTTTCCTTCTTCCTTGGCCAGGCTCCAGGGCGCCTTGTCGGCGATGTAGCCGTTGGCGTGATCGGCCAGTGCCATGATTTCACGCATGGCCTTGCCGAATTCGCGTTTCTCGTAGAAGTCGGCGATGCGTGGGCCAGCTTCCTGGACTTCGCGTACCAGCAGCATGTTGTCCAGATCGGTACTGAGCGTACCGCCGAATTTTTTCACGAAGTTGCCGGTGCGGCTGGCGATGTTGACCAGCTTGCCGACCAGATCCGAGTTCACTCGCTGGGCGAAGTCTTCCAGGTTCAGGTCGAAATCATCCACCCGGCTGGAGAGTTTGGCGGCGAAGTAGTAGCGCAGATACTCCGGGCTCAGGTGATCCAGGTAGGTGCGGGCCTTGATGAAGGTGCCGCGGGACTTGGACATCTTGGCGCCGTTCACGGTGACAAAGCCGTGGCTGTAGATGGCGGTGGGTTTACGCAACCCGGCACCGTCCAGCATGGCGGGCCAGAACAGGCCATGGAAGTTGATGATGTCCTTGCCGATGAAATGGTACAGCTCGGCGGTGGAGTCCTTGCCCCAGTAATCGTCGAAGTTCAGGCCTTCGCGATCACAGTAGTTCTGGAAGCTGGCCATGTAGCCGATGGGTGCATCCAGCCACACGTAGAAATATTTGCCCGGGTAGCCGGGGATCTCGAAGCCGAAGTAGGGGGCTTCACGGGAGATATCCCAGGGCTGCAGGTCTTCGATCCATTCCTGCAGTTTGTTGGCCACTTGTTCCTGCAGGGCGCCGGAGCGGGTCCACTCGCGCAGCAGAGGCTCGAACTTGGGCAGGTCGAAGAACAGCTGGGTGGTTTCTTTTTCCACCGGCGTGGCGCCGCTGACCGAGGAGTAGGGATCGATCAACTCTGCCGGCGTATAGGTTGCGCCACAGACTTCGCAGTTGTCGCCGTACTGGTCTTCGCTCTTGCACTTGGGGCAGGTGCCCTTGACGAAGCGATCGGCGAGGAACATGCCTTTCTGCGGGTCGTACAGCTGGGTAATGGTCTTTTCCAGGATGTAGCCGGCATCCTTGTTGCGCTGGAAAACCATTTCCGACAGCGCCCGGTTCTCGGCGCTGTGGGTGCTGTAATAGTTGTCGAAGTTCACCTGGAAATCGGCGAAGTCCCGCTCGTGGTCCGCCTTCACCTGGGCAATCTGCTGTTCCGGAGTGACGCCGTTTTCCTCGGCCTTGAGCATGATGGCGGTGCCATGGGCATCGTCAGCGCAGACATAGGTACACTGCTGGCCACGGAGTTTCTGGAAGCGAACCCAGATGTCGGTCTGGATGTATTCCAGCAAATGACCCAGGTGAATGGGGCCATTGGCATAGGGAAGGGCACTGGTGACCAGTATCTTGCGGGGAGTGTCACTCATGGGAACGGCGTCGTTTTTCCAAAAAATGGGTGGCCTATGATACGGGGGCTGCCGGGGTTTTTCATCCTGTGTTCTCCACAAGCTGCGAGTCAGGTGCTGCGAGCCCCCTGACGGCCATACGGAGAACGGCACCGCTGGAGTGGACAAGCGTTGTGGCGGTGCGGCGATGTGCTAGGGTCTGTTCACACTCATTCCATGCTCCCTGTTGCGGCCCAAAATGCGCCAATCCAGGCGCGAGGAGAGATGTTTGGTGTCTCCAAATGAGCGACGAGCAACAACGAGTGGCGCATTTTGGGCCTCAACCCGAAGGGCTGGGCCCTTTTTCCGCCCAGCAGTCCCAACCTTTACTTATGTAGAACAACTACACTGCGTATCGGTTGGAACATCTGGACAAAAAAATGACGCCAGCAGGGACCACGGAATGAGTGTGAACAGACCCTAGTGTCTGCGGTTAGTCTTGAGGGAGTGGGCAATGTCGCTGAGAGTTCGTATTCGCTGGTTGCTGGTGGTTTCTGCGGCTATCTGTGTGGCGCTGGCAACGGTGGCCCTGTATTGGGTGAATCTGTCGTTGGTGGATACCCTCGCGGAGCGCAATGCGGAACGTGAGCTGGGCAAGGTGGAAGCCGCTTTCCTGGATCAGCTGTCGGTGTTGCGGGTACGGGCGCAGGACTGGAGCCAGCAGCCTGAGCAGGCACCGGTGAATCAGGGGGGCGTTGGTCACCTGGACCTGATGATGGCGCTGGATAACGATGTCATTCGCTGGGATAACGGGGAGCCGGGAGTGGATTCGCCGGTGTTCGAGACCCTGGCGCGGCGTTTCACCGAACAAGGTTGTATGCCTATTTGGGGGGTGGTGAAGGTAGACGGCAGGCCATTGCTGTTTAGTACTGCGGTGGAAAATGGTTGCCAGGCCTATCTGTTGGGCGTGTGGTTGGACAGTGGCTGGTTGAGTTACCTGTCCGAGCGGGTAGGGCGTGCCTTGTTCGTGCAGGAAGCCCAGGGTGATGGTCCGGTGAGTCGCGGCCTGGGCGAGGTGGAGGGGGGGCAGTTACAGGGACGTTTCCCTATTCCGGATTTCCTTGGGGAGACGCCGTTGGAGGTGATTGTCGAAATTCCCCATGACGGTTACCAGAGCATGCTCTATGCAGTCTTGTTGGTGGCGCTGATTATGGTGGTGCTGACCGCGATTACCGTGTTCGTGATTAATTGCCGCATTCAACCCATGCTGTTTGGGCGTTTGAATTTGGTGCATAACGCGGTGCGTTCGATTGCCCGCGGCGGTGCTCTGGATCAGCGTGTGCCAGTACTGGGAAGCGATGAAATTGGTGCACTGGCGGAAGACTTCAATGCCATGGTGGACAGCATTCACCATGCCCAGATCCAGTTGGCGGAAGCGAGGATGCAGGCCGAAGATGCCAGCCAGACCAAAAGCCAGTTTCTGGCCAATATCAGCCATGAAATCCGCACGCCAATGACGGCCATTCTCGGTTACACCGAATTATTGCGCGATGGCTCGCTCGGGGCGGCAGACAAGCGGCGTTATCTGACCATCATCCAGCACAACGGGGATGCGTTGCTGGCGCTGATTAATGATGTGCTTGATCTGTCACGGATTGAGGCAGGTCAATTGCACCCGGAGCAACGGCTGTTCTCTGTAAGGGTACTGTTCGATGAAATCATCGACAGCCTGCAGTTGCGTGCTATTGAAAAAGACATTGCCTTGCGTATTGATTACCTGGCAGACATGCCGCCGACGGTCAGTGGTGATGCGTTTCGCTTGCGCCAGATACTGGTCAATTTGATTGGCAATGCGGTGAAATTCACCGAGCAGGGGCAGGTGCATGTGCGAGTTAACTGGGATGAAGAGACGTCGCGCCTGACTGTATCAGTGGAAGATACCGGGATCGGCATCAGTGAAAGCGAGC
>NZ_LWFX01001085.1:0-5211 GCF_001635175.1 Alcanivorax sp. HI0083
AACTTGGGCGCGGCTTTTGATTTAGAGGATACCGTATCATTGTTTTCTCAGGTCGAAGGGTTTCTTTCTTCTTATGCTCATGAAGTTATGGGGAGGAATGAAATAATGCGGTTTGCACAAGATCGCTTCTCTGAAAAATCAGTCGTTTCTATGCTGGTTGGGGAAGTCAAGGAGTTGATTCATTAATGCGTCCCATTTTTATTATCGGAGCTGGCCGCTCTGGCACGAAATTTCTAAGAGATACACTGGCTGCTAGCCCTGATGTCTCACGAGTTCCTTATGATGTTGGTTATATATGGCGATATGGGAACGAAGGGTTGGAGCATGATGAAATAGAGGTTGACTCTGTTGGGCAGCGACAGCTGGACTGGATGAGAAAGCAACTTCCTCGGCTGGTTGACAAAGATGTCAGAAAGCCGGATGCGAAGTTTATTGTCGAGAAGTCTGTGCCCAACTCGCTTAGACCAGGGCTTCTTTATAAGGCTTTTCCAGATGCTTTATTCATCCATATTGTTAGGGATGGGCGAGCTGTAGCTGAATCAGCAATTAGGTTGTGGCAAGCGCCAACCGATAAAGGTTATCTTTTTGATAAAATTCGCTATTTCCCATGGGCAAATTTTAAATATGCTCTTTGGTTCGTGCGTAACAGGCTTTTTTTCAGGCGAAAAAAAGCTATAGCGGTATGGGGGCCGAGATACGCGGGGATTCAGAAAGATGTGTCCGTGCTTCCCCTGCACGAGGTTTGCGCCTGGCAATGGATGAAATGCGTTCAGGTTACAGAGCAGCAGCTCTCGGTCGTGCCCAGTGATCAGGTGTTTATGCTGCGTTATGAGGAGCTGATGAAGGACCCGCAGACGATTGAATCTCTTTGTGACTGGATCGGTGTTAATTCAGAGCCTGTGATAACCGCTTATGAAAATAATATTGAGCCTGGAAATAACGAAAAGTGGAAAGACCGACTGAGCGAATCCGAGCTTGAAGATATCAAGAGGGTTTTTTCTGAAGAGCCGGAATTGGCAAGGAAGTATTGTAGTGGCTAAGCGTTTTTTTGACATTGTCTTGTCCCTTTGCGCACTAGTTGCCCTTGCGCCGGTCATGCTAGCTGTGGCTGTTGCCGTAAAAGCTGACTCCTCCGGGCCTGTCTTTTTTCGCCAGATTAGGGTGGGCCTTGGTGGGCGAGATTTTGAAATAATGAAATTTCGCAGTATGTCCCACGATCCGGTAGCAAGTCAGGGGGCATTTGATGCTGGAAACTCCAGTCGTGTCACCTCAGTCGGGCAAGTTATTCGCAAAACTAAACTTGATGAGCTTCCGCAGTTTGTTAACGTTTTAAAAGGTGATATGTCTATTGTTGGACCGAGGCCCGAGGTGAGAAAGTGGGTTGAGGCTTATCCTGATAGATGGTCAAAAGTTCACCGTGTCAGACCAGGTATAACAGACCCGGCAGCTATTGAATTTAGTGACGAAGAAGGAATGCTTTCTGAATACGATGATCCCAATGAAGTATACAGAACCGTCATTCTTCCCAGGAAGCTGGATTTGTATGAATTGTATATTGAGAGGCGCTCGCTTTTTTTTGATGTTGGCGTGATGCTTAAAACCTTTACAAAAATTCTTCGAGGTTGATTGTGGACGTTCCTTTTTTTCGTCTTTCTCCCGTTTCTAAAGAAATTGAAAACGTTCGTTCTGTTTTAGAGTCTGGCTGGCTCACAACTGGCAAGTGGGTAAAGGATTTCGAAGCGCTTTTTGCGGATTATTGTGGTGTAAAGCATGCGCTGGCAGTTAATTCTTGCACTGCTGCTTTACATTTGGCTATTGAGGCTTTGGGGGTGGGGCCTGGCGACAAGGTTGTGGTTCCGTCGTTGACGTTTACAGCTTCGGCTGAAGTGATACGTTATGTAGGGGCTGATCCTGTATTTATTGACGTTGATCCTGATACTCTTTTGATAACAGCTCAATCTGTTGAAGATGCTATTTTAAGTAATCCAGACGTAAAAGCTGTTATAGCTGTTCATTTTGGCGGCCAATCTGTGGATTTGGTTTCAGAGGGTGGGCTTCTAAGGATTTGTGAAAAATACAATGTAAAGCTTGTTCAGGATGCGGCGCATGCTTTCCCTTCCTATGATGTCTATGGGCCTGTTGGAAGTGTAGGGGATGTCACTTGTTTCAGCTTCTATGCCAATAAGACGATAACTTGCGGTGAAGGTGGAATGCTGGTTACGAACAATGACGATATAGCCAGTCGTGCCAAAATGATGCGTTTACATGGTATCGACCGCGATGTGTGGGACCGGTTTACTAGTACTAAAGCTGGTTCTTGGGTTTATGATGTTAAGGCGCCAGGCTTTAAGTATAATCTGCCCGATATCAATGCAGCGGTAGGTGTGGCTCAATTTGAAAAAGCTTGGGATTTTCGTCAGCGAAGACAGGATATTGCAGCTAGATACACGGATGAATTTTCTGACCTGGTAGGTGTTGACTTGGTTAGGTCTCGAGTTATGGCTGATCAACACGCTCACCATTTGTACCCGTTGATTTTTACTCAACAAGCCGTTCTTACAAGGGAGCAGTTTATTGACATGATGAACGAGAGGGGGGTTGGTACATCAGTTCATTATCGTCCTCTTCATCACATGAGTTATTACCGTTTACGTTACGAGCTCGACGAGTCAAAGTTTCCTAATACAGAGAAATACTGGAGAGGCTGTGTTTCTCTGCCTCTTTATCCTGATATGTCGAATGAAGAAGTCGGTTTTGTTGTTAAAAACGTACGTGCGGCTTTAGGGGGGGGGTAGATTTTATTTGTTGGATGGTTTGATGTCGTTTTTTGAGGGATAGATTATTTTTAATTTTTTGCTTTTTTTTGCGAATCGTGTTTCTAGTTCGACAGGTCGAGCGATGGTTCGTACTTTTTTGGCTAAAGGGATATCAGCCTTTGGTGCTCTTTCGTTAGCTGTGATCGTTGGGAATCTCTATGGCCTAAGAGGGGTTGGTGTTTACGCTTTAGCGCAAAGCGTTTTGCTAGGTGCTGGCATACTTTCTCGAAGAGGGATGGATAATGCACTCATTCGCTTTGTCGGTCGTGATTTCAACTCTGTCAAGGTTGGAGGCTATCTCTACGTAGCAAGTTTGCGAAGCCTGAAAGTAAGTGTTCCGCTGTTAATAGCGATTTTTTTTCTGCGAGATCATGTCGAGGAATTCTTTGAGCTCCCGGGCCTTTCCTCTGTACTGTTGGGGATTGGTTTTGCGATTCCTTTTTACACTTGGAGCTTTTTATTAGCGGGATTTTTTAAGGGGGTGAGGAAACCCGCCACTGCCGGTTTTCAAGAAAATGGGGCTATCTCTCTTGTTGCCGGTACGTTGCTGCTGCTTATAGAAACATTGTCTGAGCTGCAGTCTCCGGATATTTCCTGGCTTGGGTGGTCATATCTGGTTGCTGCAGTTCTCATTGCGGTTATAGGGCACTGTGTCGCGGAGATCTGGCTCGTTCGTCATCACGTTGTTCGGCGATTTTCTGGGCTTGATTCTGTTGATTTGGCTGAGTTCAGAAATGTTTCTCTGTCATTTTTTCTCATGAGCATGGCGGGCTTAATGCAGCAGGTACTCAGCATCATGATTGCTGGTAAGTTTCTTGGAAGCGTTGAGCTTGGTCTATTTAAGTCTTCTCAGCAAATTGCCATTTCTGTTGTTTTTGTTTTGATGGTGGTTAATGCGGTTTTTCCGCCGCTTTTTGCGACCCTTTTTCATCAGGGGAGACTGGCTGAGCTTGAGCGTGCTGCTCGCAGAGCTGCCTTGCTTGGGCTTATCTTGTCAGCGCCTTTTTTGTTGGTTTGTCTGTTATTTCCAGAATGGATATTAGGTTTCTTTGGCGAAGGTTTTAGTGAGGCTGCAAGTCTGCTGAGAATATTGGCTTTGGCGCAGCTCGTTAATGTAGCTACAGGATCAGTGGCTTTTTTGCTGAACATGACTGGGTATGACCGTAGTATGCGTAATATCGCCTTGTGTTGTAATGCTATCGGGTTGCTAGGTTTTTTTCTTCTGTCTCCTTGGTTGGGGGCATTGGGTGCAACGCTTGCCTTGGCGTTTGTCTTGGTGGCGCAAAATCTGGTGGCGATGGTTGCGGTCTGGATCAAGCTTGGTATATGGACTTTTCCTGGGCCTAATGTTCTAAAGTTATTGGGTGTTCGCTCTCGTGTATAGCTAGGAGGTCGGATTACGTCCTTCGGCCTAATTCGAGCTGCCGATGGGGTGGGTGTTTGATTCGATTGTGCCGGTTATCGGCGAGCGTTCTGCTGTTTGCTTTTCTTTCTTTTCTGCTGGTATTTCAGTCTGCCTATGCGGTGTTACCTGTGTTGGCTGTTGGCATGGCGTTGTTGTGCCTGGCGGCTTGTCAGCGGGAGGCGGGGCGGCTGGCGGCGGATGATATCGCCATCCTCTTGGTGCTAATGGTTTTTTCCCTGCTATGGCTTGCGGATGTCTGGCGTGCCGGCCAGTGGCCGGTAGGGGCTGGCGGTGAGGGGCGGTGGCTGCCTGTGTGGCCTTTGTTTGCGGGCCTGGTTTTGCTGGCTTGGCGGCGTGTGCCTCCCTCTCCCATGGTCTGGTGGTGGGGTGTGGCAGTCGGAGCGCTCTTTGCCGGTGGAATTGCGGCATACGAGCACTTTTGGCTTGGCCGCTGGCGCCCTGATAACGGGATGAATGCGATTCCGTTCGGTAATATCGCACTGCTGTTAGGTACTCTATCGTTGGTTGCTCTGGTGTCTTTGCGGGGCGAGCGGGCTGGCCGACTTGGTGTGTGGCAGAAGGCGCTGTTGGTTCTGGCTGCATTAGCCGGGCTGTTGGCGTCAGTGTTATCGGGCACGCGCGGTGGCTGGGTGGTATTTCCTACGTTGGCGCTATTAGTGTGTGTGGCTGCGTTTGTCTCCTTGCCCCGTAGGCGGATGGTTGCCTTGGTGGCGATCTTGATGGCGACACTATTGGCGATGGCGTTTCTGCCGCGGGCGTCGGTGACTGCGCGGGTAGGTGAAGGGGTGGAAAACCTTCAACGATATACTCAGGGGGAGGCCGGCTCTTCGCTAGGATTGCGGCTGGAGATGTGGCGGGCCGGTTGGCTCCTGATCCAGCACAAGCCGTTGTTGGGGTGGGGCGAGGGTAAGCTCGAGTCCCAACGGGACCTGTGGGTGGCCGAAGGGCGCTTTAATCGGGGTGTTAGCC
>NZ_LWFX01001086.1:0-9064 GCF_001635175.1 Alcanivorax sp. HI0083
TGGCAAGGCCTGGCCAACCTGCAAATGATGCACGTGGTACACAGCTGCCAACGTGCTCTGACGGCCATGAAGAAACAAGGGAACGGAAAAATTATTAATGTGGTGCCCGATTGCGGTTTACTGGCCGGGCCACTGACATCAGCAAGCAGCAGCACCTACGCGGGCATTGTCGCCCTAACCGAAAGCCTGAACAGCGAACTCGCCAACAGCCCGGTCAGCGCCGCCCTTATTGCACTGCCTCTCTACCGGGAGTTGTCTCAACAGCTGGATGCCACGGACCCACTCAGCCAGGCCCGCTTTGAACGCAAGACCCGTGACAGCCTGGATACTGCCCTCTCTCTGAGTGCCGATATCATTGCCATGCTGGACAAGCCCGCGGGCACAACCCTGCATCTGCCCTCAGCGCCGACCCGGGCGCAATGGCGCTTAAAACGTTGGTTCAGAAAACACTGGGACCGCAAAATGCAGCAACGCGGACAGCGCTATCGCCGCAGGGAACCGTAAAACGGCGCTCCACAAACGAGAGGCCCGCAACCCAACCAGGCTCAGGCGAAGTTTTCCACGTAGCGCAGCGTGTGCCGGTAATCCCCCGCCAGCGCATCGTCAATTTTCGGTGCGACAAGCGAGACCAGTTTTTTCCCCACCAATGGTACCGAGCTGCTTATTTCCACCTCGGTGTGCTGAACCGCTTCGTTGTCATCCCCGGTGAGGATCATTACACCACTGATTTTCATGGGCACATTACCCAATTCAAACCGGTACTCGGCCTGGTAGCGGCCAGCTTGCGTCGTCGGCGTCCAGAGAAATTCTGTCAATAAATCCGCGCTTTCCGGCAAGAAGCGGCGCGCCACAGACGGCAGCTTGTCCGTGCGTATTTCAATGGGCTGAATCAGCTGAATCAACTTTCCCCGCGGGGTATCCTCAAAGGCCCCAAAGCGGTAATTGTCCACCTTGCCCCATTCGTAACGCGTCTCATAGAACGCCTTGCTCGTCAGGATTTCGTAAAGCCGGTCCACACCGATGGGGTACTGGCGGTCAACCATCACTTTCATACTGTCTCCTGCCCTGAGGCCACCCGCTTCATCAACTGTAACAGCGGCGCCAGCTGGCGTTTCAAATCCGGTAAGGCGCTGATGACGGGACGGGATTTGCCGGCACGCAACAGCGCCAGTGCCTGTTCAATCGTTAATATGGGTGCCGCATCATCCACCGACAAGGTGGTGTCCGCATCATCACTGAGTACCGCACCCGGCCCGAGGGTACGGGCCTTTTTCAACTGTTCATCCAGGGTCAATTGCACCTGGCGCGGCGTCAATCCCACATGAGCGGCCGGGGTCTGGATAATTACGGTCAGCGGCAAACGCTGCACCTTGCCACGAAACTGGAAGGCCAGCTTTTCGCTGACTTTCAACGCCCGTTCCACGAATCGTTTGGCGCCCGCCGGGCCGGCACTGGGCAGCAGCACAGTAAATTGCGCCACGCTGCTACGCGCCAGGGAGTCCTCCTTGCGGATCACCCCACGCAGTGATTGCGCCAGCTTCAACAACACCATATCCGTTCGCTTTTTACCAAGCTGTACGAAAAGTTGATTGAATTGGTAAATCTCCAGTTGCACAACTGATAGCTTGTACTGCTGACGCGCGGCCAATGCCAGCTCCTGGCGCAGGCGGTGCTCCAGGTAACGGCGATTGCCGAGCCGGGTCAGCGGATCAATCATTGCCTGCTTGGCCAGTTCCTTACGCTCGTTCTGGTAATTGGCATGGGCCCTGGCCCGGGCCAGCAAATCCGTGGAGTTAAACGGCTTGCTGATAAAGTCCGTTCCTCCCAGGCGCAGCGCTTCAGCTCGGGCCTCTTCATCATTTTCTGCACCGGTGACGATGATGACCGGTAACCCGGCAATGCCTTCATCCTCGCTGGTGCGGATTTTTTTCAGTAACGCAAAGCCATCCATCTCCGGCATGGCCAGGTCCGAGAACACCACACTGATGGACGGGTTGCTGCAAATCATGGTCCAGGCCTGGAGGCCATTTTCAGCCACCTCGACGCGAAACTCACCACCGAGCATCTTGTCAGCCGCCAGGCGCATTACCTTGGAGTCATCCACAAACAGCAATAAGGGTTTGGGGGCCTTATCCATGATTGCCGGTTTCCTTTTTCAAAATCGCCAGCGCACCCTGCGGCCCGGGCTCGCGCCCGCGTACGTAACCATAAAGCCGTGACCGGCGCTGACAGAAATCCCCCCGCACAATGGCAGGTAAATAATGCTCGTTGAGTAGATGCCCGGGCCGGTCTGCCATGCAGTAAACCGTACCGGCGGTGCTATCAAGATGGGAGAGGATTCCCAACTGGGCAAGATAATCCCGACCATTGGCAAAATGTTCCACATACGGGACCGGGTGCCCTGCTGCGAGAGTCAGTTGCGGATCAATGTCCAGGCTGTCGGCCACGCCGCCAATGCAATACAGCTCCAGTTTCTTGACCAGAGGACGGGTACTGGGATGGCGCAACAGTTTGCGGACGATGTAACTGGCAACGATGGAGCCCTGAGAGTGGCACATCAGCACAACACGATCATTGTTTTCCAGTGCATCCACCAGGATATGCATTGCTGGACGTGACAGTTTGCCGTCCTTGCGCAACGTTCTGGCCGTAATGGATTCGGCCACATCACGCACCAGGCCCCAGGTTGGGGTGTGAATCAAATGCACCGGCCGCCCGAACAAACGGGCGATCTCAGACGTATTGAGGAGTGCCACCGGCCCCGCTGTTCCCATACCATTAATGAAAAACCACCGGCTGCGTGTATTCTCACGCACGGCCCGGGGCGGATGGCACACCAGCGTCCCCTGGCTGATGGATTCACGGGTGGCCGGAACCAATAGTTGCAACAAGGAAAGCAGTGCTTCGCCACGGCTGGAATAGGACGACAGAGAGAGCTCAGAACTAACGCCCGGCTCATCTCCCGCAGGCATAACCATTCGGGGAATGTCGGTGATGTGGCTCAGGCTCAGGCGCAAATCCCGCCGAATGGCGGAGCGGTTATCTATGACGTGGCGTAACCACAGCCGGGGACGGTGCAACATCTTCCTGCCCTGCCTTTACTGTTCTGTTTTTCTTATATGCCGAGCGTGTGTGTCTGCGCTCATATCAGAGTCTGTGCCCGGGAGAGACACCGGCGCTGTCGGCACACCAGAGTACGACGAAATCAGCAGACCAAGAATAGCAGGAAATCACCAAAGAGAGGTCACAGAAGTGAACAACACGCGGAAAAAACAGTGGAGTGTCAGGGCTTTGCCGCCACCATCCCCTTCGCACAACTGCCTGCGGCCTGTCTTCACACAACCGCAGGCAAAGCTGATTAGACGAAGTACATTAGCAGCCATTCAGCCGCCAGCGCGGGCTTGTCTTCACCTTCGATATCCACCGTGAACGCAAACTTGAGCAGCCACTGCCCTTCACGCTTTTCCGTAGCGTCCAGCAAGGTAGCACGCGCGCGAACCCGCTTTCCTTCCTTCACCGGAGCCATGAATCTCAGCTTGTCGAAGCCATAATTCATCGCCATTTTCATGCCTTTGGGCATCAAAAAATCGTCGATGGACGCCTGCAGATACGGCAGCAGCGACAGCGTCAGGTAACCGTGAGCGATGGTGGTGCCAAAGGGGGTATTTCGCGCTTGTTCCGGGTCCACATGAATGAACTGATGATCCAGAGTGGCATCGGCAAAAGCATTGATGCGCTCTTGATCGATCTGAAACCAGTCTGAAGCACCCAATTCCTTGCCGACGTAATCGGCCAATGCTGCGACCTCAACCACTTTCATTATGCTGCTCTCCTAACGGAATCTGTCTCGGTTTTCTTTCGAGGATAACCGCACAGGTTCACAGCACCATGACCTATTAAAACCGGATCAATGCCTACCCTGATGGTTTTGGTCAGTCCTCAACCGCTGCGTCCGTTGCGCAAAGAAAATCATTAATACTGGCAGCCACCTTCTCCGGCTCCTCCATGTGCAAATGGTGGCGCCCTGGCAGCCGTACAATTGAGGCCCCTTCCAGCCAGCCCAACCGGTGATCGAACATGCCATTTCCGCCCATGCCCTGCTCACCAATAATCAGGCAGGTGGGAGCCTTGATGGCTCGAATAAAGCCCTCTACCTGCTCTTCGGTCAGGCGCAGAAAGGAGGTGAGCCGCAAACGGCTGTCTGCCCGCCAGGTCCACCCCCCTTCCACCGGCATCAAGCCGCGCTCGCTCAACAGCCCGGACGACGCATGATTCAACCCGCCAAAGCCCTTGGTACGGGCTTCGATAGCATCCTCGACCCGGGCGTAGACCGGTTTGCGTTTGCCTGCCAGCGAGGAGGAATCATCCAGCGCTTTACGCAAGTTTGTTGCCACGTCCTTGCCGTCGGTGCTGGGCGGGCCCAGCCCTTCGATCAACACCAACCGGGATACCCGCTCCGGGCAGGCCGCCGCGAACAGGCAGGCAATACCTGCCCCCATGGAATGCCCCATCAGGGTGAACCGCTTCCACCCCAGCTGATCCACAACAGCCAGCACATCACGAACGTGGTCCACCAGATGCGTGACCACGCCATCAGGTCGATGATCGGAATGGCCATGGCCGGACACATCCAGCGCCAACAAAGGTCGTTTCAGATAAGCTGATAGAGGCGAAAATGAAGCCGCGTTATCCAGCCAGCCATGCAACGCCAGCACGGGCTCGGCGGTTTCGCCGTCGTCACGGCCTGGCCATTCGAGGGCGCTGAGAGTCTGGCCGTAGACACTGAATTTTCGTTCGATGGCGTCCATTCTCAGGCTCCCTTCGGTTGCAGTTCATCCAGCAATTCACGAAACAGCGCGAGGGTCTGTTCCGGTTTTTCCAGTGGGTACATGTGCGAGCCTTCCGCAATGCGATGCAACATGCGGTGGCGTTTCACGTGACGCCTGGCGCTGTCATGGAAAGGGGACGGCGAGTCCTTGCCAGTCACGATCGCGCCCGGCACTTTCAACCGTGGCAACCGGGTGGCGTTTGTGGGGGTATGGCGGAAAATCTCCACTTCCACTTCCGGTCGAAAACGCAGCCGCCAGCCGTCTTGCCAGGGTTCCACACCGGCTTTCAGGTAATCGGACAAACAACGGGGATCAAACGCCTTGAACAGCCCGCGAGAAGAAAAATAGCTGACCACCGAGTCCCAATCAGGCCAGTAGTCCAGCCGCCCACGGCTTTTCCCTGCCGGGGTCACCTTATCAATTTGTCTCGTCAGTTTTGCTGCGTGCATCAACGCCCCATGCAAACCATTCATCATGGGAGGGTCGAGCATTATCAGACAGGAAAACCACTCCGGATGGCGCTGCGCCACCAGGTACATCAATACCGACCCCAGCGAATGCCCGGCCCCCACAATGGGTTTGGGCAACGGCGCCAGCTGCGCCTCCAGTTCCAGGCTGAGGCTATGCCAGCCATTATCCACCGGGAAGGCAGGGTCATGGCCCGCTCTGTCCAGTACCACCAACTGGTACTCATCGGACAACGGCGCAAGAAAAGTATCGTAACTGTGGCCGGGTATGCCATTGGCGTGAGCGAAGGCAAGCACCTGACGTTGCCCTGATTGTTCAGGCATGAACTCTCCCTGGGGCCAATATCCGACCCAAACAAAAGGCACATCATAGCGGCACTCACAGCTGCCATGCCATGGCCGATAGCGCCATACGTCACGGTAGAGACGTATGCGACCGGTGCTTTTCAGGTAGTGTACAATGCCGGCACAAAGGAGGCGCTATGACCCTGATTTCATTCAACATCAATGGTATTCGTGCCCGTCTGCATCAACTCCAGGCGGTCATCGACAAGTACCAGCCCGCGTTAATCGGCCTGCAGGAAACCAAAGTTCATGATCCGGAATTCCCGGAGCAGGCGGTTCGGGATATGGGCTATCACCCCTATTTTTTTGGCCAGAAAGGCCACTACGGGGTGGCATTGATTACCCGTGAACCACTGGAATCCGTGCAGTACGGTTTTCCCACCGACGTGGAAGATGCCCAGCGGCGCATGATCATCGGCACCCTGAAACATAGCGACGGCAGCCTGGTCACCGTACTCAATGGTTATTTCCCGCAAGGGGAAAACCGCGAGCACCCGACAAAGTTTCCAGCCAAGAAAAAGTTCTACGACGATTTGCAGCATTATCTGATCAACCATCACCAGCCCAGCGATCAGGTCGCGGTGATGGGGGATTTCAATATTTCTTCCACCGATCTGGATATCGGCATTGGCGAAGCCAACCGCAAGCGCTGGCTGCGCGAAGGCAAGACCAGCTTCCTGCCAGAAGAGAGAGAATGGTGGGAACGCCTTGTGGGCTGGGGACTGACCGACACCTACCGTCACCAGAACCCCACCACCGACGATGTGTTCTCCTGGTTCGATTACCGCTCCAAGGGCTTTGATCGCGAACCCCGCCGGGGTCTGCGTATCGACACCGTCTTGGCAACCGAACCGCTCATGGCCAAGCTGGACACCACCGGCGTGGATTACGACATGCGCGGCATGGAAAAACCCTCAGATCATTGCCCCGTATGGGCTCGTTTTAACGGCTGAACAGGGCCTCACATGAAGATCAGGCTGCACCCGGAAAAGCTGAAAGCCAACCTGGATACCCTTGGCTTTATCATCGACCTGGGCATGATTGTGTTGGTCATCGCCAATCTGGGCCTGATCCTGTTCGACTGGCTGTTTCAGGTGCCCCCTGTTCAGGAGTTTCTGGCGTCACTGACGCCGGGCTTCCATAACTTCTACCGGGACACCATTCACGACGATTTCCTGTTCTACGACCTGTGCTTCGTAGCAGTCTACCTGACGGAGTTCACCATCCGCTGGATCGTCGCCATTGCCCGCGGCACCTACCATCGCTGGTTCTTCTACCCCTTTGCGCACTGGTACGATTTGCTCGGCTGCATCCCCGTGGGCAGCTTCCGCTGGCTGCGAATTCTTCGTGTGATCAGCCTGCTTATACGTCTGCAACGCATGGGCATCGTGGATCTGTCGCAAACCTGGCTTGGCCAGACCATCCTCAAGTACTACGGCATCGTCGTGGAAGAAATCTCCGACCGTGTAGTGATCAATGTGCTTAGTGGCGCTCAGCAGGAAATTGGCGGCGGCAGCCCCCTGCTCCACCGCATCGAATCCCAGGTGCTGGCCCCACGCAAAGAACAACTGGTGAGCTTTGTCGCCACCCGTATTGCCAACGCCACCCAGAGAAGCCATGGGCAATATCGCGATCAACTGGCCGAATACTTTTCTCACCTGACAGATGAATCCCTGGTCCGCACCCAGGCGGGCCGGCGCCTGGCCGCCATTCCCGTCGCTGGCCCCCGGGCTATCGCCCTGCTGGGCGATGCCGTGCGTGAAACCGGCAGCGCCTTTGTGGATCAGCTGGTGGATGACCTGGCCTCCCCCGCCAATCGTCCCCAGCTGGAACAGCTGCTGCACGATCTGATCGACGCCGCCGGCGGTGAAGGTGAGCAACTCGATGCACTGGTCCGCGACACCCTGCTGGACGTTCTCGAACAAGTGAAAAACCAGGTTGCCGTTCAGCAGTGGAAGCTGGAAGAAGGAGACGAATCAGTAAAAAGTTGATACGCTCGTATCAGTTAAAAGTATCAACCCAGGCACAGCACGGACCACAGCATGAACAGCATTCCTCCCACTGGTGACGACGACCTGCAACTCCCCGCTTCCCGGGTTCTTCTCGTGGATGACACGCCGCAGAATCTGGTTGCCCTGGAAGTGGTGCTGGAAGATCTGGATTGCCAGGTGGATAGCGTTAGCAGTGGTAACGCAGCCTTGTCCAAACTGCTCAAGGAAGACTACGCCCTGGTGCTGCTGGATGTGCAAATGCCCGACATGGACGGCTTTGAGGTCGCGGGCATCATGCGTTCTCACAAGCGCACGCAGAATGTGCCCATCATCTTTGTGACCGCGATCTCCAAGGAAACCCGCTTTGTACAGCAGGGTTACCGCAGTGGCGCCGTGGATTATCTGTTCAAGCCCATCGATCCCCAGCTATTACAAAGCAAGGTATCGTTTTTTCTTGGCCTGGATCAGCAGAAAAAAAGGCTGGAAGCCAAATTAGCGCGAGCGCGCCGATCAGAGGCAGAAATGAATGCCCTGTACGGTGAACAACCCGAATAGTTCCACGGGTATACTGCGACGGTCAGGACGACCCATAAAAAATATCATGGCCATTTCAATTCCCGGATACAGATTGACCAGCCGCCTGGGCAAAGGCGGCATGTCTCACGTGTTCCTTGCCACCCAGCACTCCTTTGAGCGGCAGGTTGCCATCAAGATCCTGACGCCGACGCTGGCGCTGGAACCCCGCTTTGCCGAGCGCTTCATGCAGGAAGCTCGTACCGTTGCCAGCCTGAACCATCCCCACATCGTTCCCGTTTACGACGTGGGTGAGCATCAGGGCTATTATTACCTCACCATGGAACACGTAACCGGCGGCAGCCTCAAACAGCGCCTCGCCGACGGTGCACTCGATGAGAGCAACGCTCAAAACATACTTCGCCAGCTGGCCGGCGCACTGAACTATGCCGGCGAACACGGTTTTATTCACCGCGACGTAAAACCCGACAACGTACTGTTCCGCGCCGACGGTTCTGCGCTGCTGGTGGATTTCGGCATCGCCTCCAACGTGCTGCGCGACACCAGCGTTACCCAGTCCAACGCGATCATGGGCACGCCCAAGTACATGAGCCCCGAACAACACCGCTCCCAGCCGCTGACGCCACAGTCGGATCTCTATTCCCTGGGCTGCGTATTTTACGAGATGCTGGCGGGCAAGCCCCCGTTTAGCGCCCCGGACGCACGTAGCATGAGCCTGGCCCACCTGCGCGACCCGGTCCCCCTGCTGCCAGTGGCATTACGCCGCTACCAGCCACTGATCCGCCAGTTGCTGGCCAAAGACCCGGCAGACCGCCCGGAAAGCGGCAGTGCCCTGATTGCCCAACTGGATAATCTGGAGCCCGGCCCGGGGCACTATACCGCAGACCGCTCCCGCTAC
>NZ_LWFX01001087.1:0-5788 GCF_001635175.1 Alcanivorax sp. HI0083
GCCTTGCTAAAAAAGGAGTGGACTCGCCCTCTTGGAGAGATAGGCCGAGACGAAATGGCGAGCGAAGTTCGTTACTATACGGACCAGTACTATCCCAATGTGCGTCGGCACATGGCACTGGGAGGAGTTTCCCCCAGTGCCTATGCTGCGACCGTTTAATCATTAGGTGTCTACTAAATCGGGGGCACTCCAGCGCTGTCAACTGTCAATTATCAACTGTCAACTTGGCCCCGCCGCCGTGACCGCACGGTCCGATGGGGAATCGCCACTGATTCTCTTTTCTGGCATAATCGCGCGCCTGTGCTGATCAGTGGCGCCACTACTGGTCCCTTATTGGTCTTGTCCGGGCTGTATCCGGGCACGAGACCGGCACTGTGTATCCGCAATGCGAACTTGAAGGTTGCACGGCCATACCCGCTGCAACCGCACGGCCACAAGCCCAGGACTAACCATGACCGATCCGATTGTTTATAACGACCTCAGCCCGGCCCAGCTGGTAGAGCTGGCTGTTCAGCGCAACGAAGGCCGCCTGGCCGATAACGGCGCCCTGGTAGTGGAAACCGGCCACCGCACCGGCCGCTCGCCCATGGACCGTTACATCGTTGACGAGCCGAGCACCAGCGAGCACATCCATTGGGGCGCCATTAACCGCCCCATCGACAGCGACAAGTTTGACGCCCTGTGGGACCGCGTTACCGCGGCCGTTGCCGAAAGCGACGCCTTTATTTCCCACCTGCACGTGGGCGCCGACACTGATCACTACCTGGCCGTGAAAGTGACCGCGCAGACCGCGTGGCACAACCTGTTCGCCAACACCATGTTCATCCGCCCGGAGAAGTACAACCCGCGCAGCAAGGAAGAATGGCAGATCCTGCATGCCCCGCACTTCCAGTGCGACCCGGAGCGTGACGGCACCAACTCCGACGGCTGCGTGATCCTCAACTTCGCCCAGCGCAAGATTCTCATTGCCGGCATGCGTTACGCCGGTGAAATGAAGAAAGCCATGTTCTCCGTGCAGAACTTCCTGCTGCCGGAAAAAGACGTGCTGCCCATGCACTGCTCCGCCAACGTGGGCGAAGACGGCGACGTGGCCCTGTTCTTCGGCCTGTCCGGCACCGGTAAAACCACCCTGTCCGCCGACCCGAACCGTTACCTGATCGGTGACGACGAGCACGGCTGGGGCAAAGATGTGGTCTTCAACATCGAAGGCGGCTGCTACGCCAAGTGCATCGACCTGAGCCAGAAGAACGAGCCGGTAATCTGGGACGCCATCAAGTTCGGCGCGGTACTGGAAAACGTCATCATCAATGACGAAACCCGCACCGCCGACTACGCCGATGTGTCTCTCACCCAGAACACCCGTGCCGCCTACCCACTGGAAAACATCGACAAAAAAGTCGAAGAAAACCGTGCCGGCGAGCCCAAGCACATCATCTTCCTGACCTGCGACCTGACCGGCGTCCTGCCGCCCGTCTCCAAGCTGTCCAAGGAAGCGGCGGCGTACCACTTCCTGAGCGGCTACACTGCCCTGGTGGGTTCCACCGAAATGGGTTCTGGTGGTGGCATCAAGAGCACCTTCTCTACCTGCTTCGGCGCGCCCTTCTTCCCCCGTCGTGCCGGCGAATACGCCGAGCTGCTGATCAAGCGCATGGAAGAGTTCGGCTCCACTGTTTACCTGGTGAACACCGGCTGGACCGGTGGCCCCTTCGGCGAAGGCGAGCGTTTCAGCATCCCCACTACCCGTGGCGTGGTCAACGCGATCCTGTCCGGCGAGCTGGACACTGCGGAAACCGAGCACCTGGATATCATCAACCTGGACGTGCCGAAAGCCGTTTCCGGTGTGGACAGCAACCTGCTGCAACCCAAGAAGACCTGGGCCAACCCGGAAAACTACGAAGCACGCGCCCGCGACCTGGCAGAGCAGTTCCAGAAGAACTTCGCTGACAAGTACGCCGATGTGTCCGACGAGATCCGCGCCGCCGGCCCCAAAGCGTAACTGACACAGCACGCTTCACGCTGCAGGCAACACGCAGAAGGCGCCTCCAAGGCGCCTTCGTTGTTTGTAGGCATGGCGACTCACCTCTCACGCAAAACAAGCATCGACGCCAGACCGTAAGTACAGCTCTTCCCCCCCCAACAAGTCGTAATACCATGCGACAATTGGACCTGACATGTCCAAAGGCTAGACTTGCCGTCTTAGATAAAGGACTTCTCATGAGCAAACCCAGAATTGTTGTTGTCGGCGGTGGTGCCGGTGGTCTTCCATTAGTCACCAAACTCGGCGCCAAGCTCGGCAAATATGGCAATGCCGATATCACCCTGGTGGATTCATCCAGCATCCACGTCTGGAAACCGCGTTTTCATGAAGTGGCCACCGGTGCCATCGATGCGGACCTGGACGCGGTGGATTATCGCGCCCATGCCCAGCTCAACCATTACCGGTTTGAGCCCGGCACCATGACCCAGGTCGATACCGCCGGGCAGACCCTGACCCTGGCGCCCCTGCACGATGCCCATGGCAGCGAAGTCCTCCCGGAGCGCAAGCTGAGTTACGACTATCTGGTACTGGCCACCGGCAGCCAGAGTAACGACTTCGGCACCCCCGGGGTACGCGACAACTGCCTGTTTATGGACAGCCGCGCCCAGGCCGAGCGTTTCCGTGAGCGTTTCCTCAATGCCTGTCTGCACGCCAATTACGAAGGCAAGCCGGTATCCGTTGCCATCGTGGGCGGCGGTGCCACCGGGGTGGAGCTGGCAGCCGAACTGCACCATGCCGTTTCCATGCTCAACTTCTACGGGCACGACAAGCTGGATCGCAAACATCTGCAGGTGGATATTATTGAAGCTGCACCGCGTATCCTGCCGGTACTCAGCGAGCGGGTGTCCGCCACCGCCACCAAGCGCCTGGAAGGCCTGGGCGTGAAAGTACGCACCGGCGTCATGGTGGCCGAAGCCACCCCCGACGCCCTGGTGCCCAAAGACGGCGATCCCATCAAGGCCGACCTGCTGGTCTGGGCCGCCGGGGTGAAATGCCCGGAATGGCTGAGTCAGATCGACGGGCTGACCACCAACCGTATCAACCAGGTGGAAGTGGAACCGACCCTGCAGGCCAAGGGCCAGAAGAACGTCTTCATCATCGGTGACGCGGCCTTCCTGATTCCGGAAGGGGCAGAACGGCCAATCCCCCCGCGGGCCCAGTCCGCCCAGCAGATGGCCCAGCACACCGCCCGCAGCCTGCAACGGCTGCTGATGAATCGCGACCCGAAACCCTTCGAATACAAGNACCATGGCTCACTGGTGTCGCTGTCCAACTACAGCTCGGTGGGCATGCTGATGGGCAACCTGAAAGGCGGTAACTTCTTTGTGGAAGGCTGGCTCGCCCGGATGATGTACATCAGCCTGTATCGCATGCACCAGGCCGCGCTCTACGGCTGGCCGCGCACCATCATGCTGCTCATTGCCGGGCGCTTCAACAAACTGGTACGCCCACGACTGAAGCTGCACTGACCCTGCCAACTTCCTTGACCACACCAACAGGCCCGGGACGTTCCGACACCCCGGGCTTTTCTTTATCTCATCGCGAATTACCCTGCACGTTGCCGGACGCTCGACGCCGGATGCCTGACGCAAAACCCACAGCCTGAGAGGCTGTCACTATTGCGGCGCCTCTTTTGAGGAATATTCAGGAGCATTGCCAGGGAATAATCGGGTAATGCGTTTTGCGAAGAGGGCATAGCCGCCAAGGTTTTCAGGTTTCGAATGTAAGCGTCCGTTGTCGTGCATCCGGCACCCAGCTGCGACCACGGCAGAATAAGAAGACAACACCTGACATCGGCGCATCACTCAATTACGCGATGAACCTTTTCTTTGATGGCATCTTCACAGTCTCCCTGCCAGGGTGCTCCCATCACACAACACAGGGGGAACCATGCTCAACGCCTTGCCACGCACCATGCAATCCACCCGCTGGATCACCGGTCTGACACTGATAATGGCGATCGCCGGTTGCGACAACAGCACCGAAGTCAGCCGTGAAGTCAGCGCCTCTGCGTACACCCTCTCCGAAGCAGAAACCAAGAAAGGCAACGTGGGCCTGGCCGCCTGGGGCGACCAGCTGGAGCCCGGCATGAAGGCCATTGCCGTATCCCGCGACCTGATCAAGGCGGGGCTCACCCACCAGACCGAAGTCCGCATTGACGGCTTGCCCGGCACCTATCAGGTGCTCGACAAGATGAACAAGCGCTGGACCGATCACATCGACATCCTGATGAAAGACCGGCAGGCAGCACGGGAATGGGGCCGGCAGCCAGTCACCATCCGCTGGGAGGTGCCGGCTGAATAATCATCGGTATTCGCCACCCCCGACGGCAGTCGCTACACTGCCAGCAGGACACTGACGCCGGGATAACAATGAAAGCGATCGCACTCTACTGGTTCGGCATTTTCAAAAACACGGTGCGCCTGTGGCTGGAGGGCAACGCGGTCAGCTATGCCGGGTCGCTGGCTTTCTTCACCCTGTTCTCTCTCGCCCCGGTGATTATCCTGGCGGTCAAAGTCATCTCCCTGGTGATGACCAGTGAGGCCGCCATGACCGAAATCCTCGGCCAGCTGGAAGCCACCATCGGCCCGGAAGCGGCCAACGAGGTGCGTAACGCCATCGCCAATACCCAGGCACCACGCCAGGGCCTGCTCGCCGGCATGCTCAGCCTGCTGGTCATGATCATTGGCGCCACCACCGTGTTTGCCCAGATGCAACGCTCCATGAATGCCATCTGGGAGGTGATGCCGCGGCCTTCACGCAACACCATCGCCGCGCTGATCAAAAGCCGGCTGCTGTCGCTGACGGTGGTAATTTCACTGGGCTTTGTGCTGCTGGTCTCGCTGCTGCTGAACGTGGTGGTCCAGGCAATCATCGTCTATGCGGAAAGCTGGCTGCCGATTCACGGCGCAGTGGTAGTAGTGATTGAGATGAGCGTATCCCTGCTGGTGATTGCTCTGCTGTTCGGCACCATGTTCCGGGTGCTACCCGATGTGGTACTGAACTGGAAAGCCGTTATGCCCGCAGCACTGGTCACCGCGATCCTGTTTTCGGTCGGCCGCGCACTGATCGGCCTGTACCTGGCGCATACCGCCACGGCATCCACCTACGGCGCCGCCGGCTCCCTGGTGGTCTTGCTGATGTGGGTGTACTACTCGTCCATGATTCTGTTATTCGGCGCCGCCTTCACCCGCGCTCACTGCGAAGCCCGGGGCCTGAAAATTCTGGCCCGCAGCACCGCTATTCGCGTGAAGCGCCAACAGATCGACCTGCCCGCCCAATAAGCCATTCTTCGTTATCCATTAACCGATATAGACCTCGCCTTCCGGATAACGCACCACCGGTTGGCGCGGACGGGTCAGCAGGAATGACAGGGTCAACGGGCCGATGCGCCCCACAAACATGACCAGCATGATCACCCACTGCCCCGCTGACGACAGCTCACCGGTAATGCCCCGCGATAACCCCACGGTGCCAAACGCCGATACCACTTCAAAGGTGAGATCCTCAAACCCCAGTCGGGCATCGGTGACCGACAGCGCCATCAACGCCACAAACACCACCCCGCAGGCAATAAAGATAATCGCCAGGGATTTGTACACCAGCGTTGACGAAATCTGCCGGCCGAAGATCACCGGCAGGGGCCGCCCCCGCAGGAAGGCACGAGTGGCCAGCAGCAGCACCATAAAGGTGGTCACCTTGATACCACTGCCGGTGGAATTGGTGCCCGCACCGATAAACATCAGCAGC
>NZ_LWFX01001088.1:0-1541 GCF_001635175.1 Alcanivorax sp. HI0083
GGCGCGGTCTCTTCTGTAAGATGATTGTCCAGCTCGGCTTGCATCGCGGCTTCTGTGAGCTGCTTGATCAGCGGCGTGAGAATGCCGTCTTTGCCGGTCAGGTCTTTGCCTTCCTGTAGGGCCTTGAGAGCAGCATCAATGTCGAATGTGGGTTTGGTCATGTATCACCTCTTTGGTGTGTAGATTAAAGAAGTGACACAGAATTCTGAACACTACCCGACGCCAGCATCCTTGTGAGGAAATCAGTCATGATTGAAGCTTCCAAGATAAAAACTCATAAACAAACCGCGCAGATGTTGCACATGCAGGAGCATGTAACTGATCATTTTTTTTATCATCCCCCATATCAACCACGGCCTTAACCCCAAAAAACAATGGAGCACAGAGAGACTGATAGGCTGCCTCGTACATTGAAAACATTTCCATTTCAAGTGCCGCCATTTTTCGATGCTGCTCACCTATCTCCTGCATTTTTTTATTATCCGAAATAACAGCCGAACCAGAAGATAGTGGAGCCAAAATAATATCAAAATCATTCATTTTCTCAAAAAAAAGCCCTTTTCTTATCTTTTTCTTTAAATCTTCACCCTGAATAAACTGCGAAAGATCAACCTCAAGATCATGAGGTATCGATATCTGATAAGGCTCAGACTGAAACTTATTAGCTTTAAATTTTCCAGTTTGATATTCCCAGCAAAGCTGACCAACAACCAAATCCATTAGCTTTGAATCACCCTCAACACCTGCACAAATTCCACTCATGGCAACTATTTTTGGCTGAAATTTCTCGATGGCTTTAGCCGCAATGACAGCCATATTAACCAGTCCTGGTTTTTTAGGAACCAGACACAAGCCTTTTTTTTGGGCGATACAAAGATCCAGACAGCTCATCCCGTCTATGTTTCGAAAATCACCTATTTCAGCGTCAGTAAGGCGATACCCATCCCTTTCCTTGGTTAGAGCACAAAAGATCAAAAAATCATACCTGACGAAATTATTAACCCTGTTAATTTTTTGTTTTAAACTATCTTTCCAGGATTCATCATCCTGAGCGTAATGAACCACGCTAATTCCAGCCCCATTAAAAACCGGAATCCCTTTAGAGTCATCAAGTTTGTACTGTGTTATCGCAATTGTTTCAGTTTGATAGTTTTTGCTATATCTGAAATCAGCAGCCAGCTCATTTGATACATCTTGCGGAGTGGATAAGCCATCCTGTCTTGATAATGGAAGAAAAAAATCAAACACAATCAAATCATAAGACTTAGCGAGAATTTTTCTCCTAGCATCATCCAGAGCACAGGCAAACTCTAATCCAACCCCGCCCGGTATCAACGAACTAATAAAAGCCTCAATGTCAGCACGTTTATTGTCATCATCTTCAATCAGAAGGATTTCCATCACACCCCCAGAAAAAATTTTGTCTTATCGATCCACTCTTCAGAGCCATCCTCATAAAACACCACCTCAAGATTGCTAAAAGAGTAATTTTTACGAAGCTCCATCCCCGCGTCATCGATAGAAAAATAATCATTCTCTAT
>NZ_LWFX01001089.1:0-2888 GCF_001635175.1 Alcanivorax sp. HI0083
TCATCGTCATGCCTTCATCCACGAACACCGTGGACACCTTCAGCTCATCAACGTCAGCGCCGTCGTTGTTTTCCGCATTTGCAATCGCGGACTCCAGCACCTTCTTAACGATTTTTGCCGCCTTCTTCGGGCTGAATTCCAGAAGATTCAGCGCCTTCTCAACCTCCAGGCCACGGACCTGGTCGGCTACGAGGCGGGCTTTCTGAGCCGAAATTCTTGCACCGCGCAGACGGGCTGCAACTTCAGTAGCCATAACTGTCACCTTATCGCTTAGCCTTCTTGTCCACGGCATGCCCGCGGTAGTTGCGGGTCAGGGCAAATTCACCCAGCTTGTGGCCAACCATATGCTCGGAAACCATTACCGGCACATGTTGCTTGCCGTTATATACCGCAATAGTCAGGCCCACCATCTCCGGAATAATCATGGAGCGGCGAGACCAGGTTTTAATCGGCTTACGGGAGCCGGCTTCCACCGCATCTTCCACCTTGCCTAGCAGGTGGTGATCCACAAAAGGACCTTTTTTCAGTGAACGTGGCACAGCCTGAACCTCTCTCTATCCCTTACTTACGACGGTCACGCACAATCATTTTGGTCGTGCGCTTGTTTGTACGGGTCTTGTAGCCTTTGGTCGGAACACCCCAAGGTGTAACCGGATGACGGCCACCAGAGCTGCGCCCTTCACCACCACCATGCGGGTGGTCTACCGGGTTCATCGCCGCACCGCGTACGGTGGGTCGAACACCCCGCCAGCGCTTCGCGCCCGCCTTACCCAGTGAGCGCAAGCTGTGCTCACTGTTGGATACTTCACCGATTGTGGCCTTGCAGTCAGCGTGGACCTTACGCATTTCGCCGGAGCGAAGACGCAGAGTCACATACTGGCCATCTTTTGCCAGCAGCTGCACGGAAGTCCCTGCAGAGCGAGCAATCTGACCACCTTTGCCAGGCTTCATTTCCACATTGTGGATAGTGGAACCCAGCGGAATATTACGCAGCGGAAGGGCGTTACCCAGCTTGATCGGCGCATCTTCGCCGGACTGGATACGATCTTCTGCTTTCAGGCCTTTGGGGGCCAAAATGTATCGACGCTCACCGTCCAGATACTTCACCAGCGCGATGTGCGCGGTACGGTTCGGGTCATACTCAAGACGCTCTACAACCCCGGCGATACCGTCTTTATTGCGACGAAAATCGATCACACGATATTTCTGCTTGTGACCGCCACCCTTATGACGAGTGGTAATTCGACCGTTATTGTTACGACCACCGTTTTTCGCCTTGGCTTCCAACAGCGGTGCGTAGGGAGCACCCTTGTGCAGATCTTCGTTGACCACCTTGACTACAAAGCGGCGGCCCGGAGAAGTCGGCTTGCACTTTACAATCGCCATTATTCCTTACTCCCTTCCTTACTCTGCGCCCAGGAAGTCAATGTCCTGGCCTTCCGCGAGGGAAACATAGGCCTTCTTCCAGTCAACGCGCTTACCCGCAACGCGACCAAAGAATTTGGACTTGCCTTTCATGTTGGCGGTACGAACAGCTTCAACCTTCACTTCAAAAAGCGCTTCAACGGCTTTTTTGATTTCCAGCTTGCTCGCATCTTTAGCAACCTTGAATACGAAGGTGTTGTTCTGATCAGCCACAATCGTGGCCTTTTCAGAAACGTGCGGCGCACGCAGCACCTGCAAAATACGCTCTTGATTCATGCCAGGGCCTCCTCAAGCTTCTTCAGAGCCGGCACAGTGATCAGCACCTTCTCGAAAGCAATCAGACTTACCGGATCAACGCCCTGAGAATCGCGCACATCAACCTTCGGCAAATTACGTGAAGCCAGGAACAGGTTTTCGTCAACATTATCAGTGACGATCAACACACTGCTCAGCTCCATGTCTTTCAACTTGGCTGCAACCGTTTTGGTCTTGGGAGAGTCAACAGTAAACTCATCCACAACAACCAGACGCTCTTGACGCACCAGCTCAGACATAATGCACTGCAGCGCACCGCGGTACATTTTGCGGTTCACCTTCTGAGAGTGGTCACGTGGTACCGCAGCAAAAGTCTTGCCGCCGCCACGCCAGATCGGGCTACGAATCGTACCCGCACGGGCACGACCAGTACCCTTTTGACGCCACGGCTTACGACCACCACCACTCACATCGGAACGGTTTTTCTGAGCTTTGGAACCCTGACGGGCACCTGCCAGAAACGCAGTCACAACCTGATGAACCAGAGGCTCGTTAAAGTCCTTGCCGAAGGCGACTTCGGAAACGGTAACGGTACCTCCAGAGGCAGTATTGAGATTCATCCTCTATTCCTCTTTCAGGCCTTCGCCTTCACTGCCAGACGCACGATCACATCACCACCGGTAGCACCGGGGACCGCACCTTTAACCAGCAACAGATTCTTGTCAGCATCGACACGCACCACTTCCAGGTTCTGGACAGTGACACGCTCAGCACCCAGATGACCGGCCATCTTCTTGCCTTTAAACACGCGGCCCGGGGTTTGGTTCTGACCAATAGAACCCGGAGCACGGTGGGACAAGGAGTTGCCGTGAGTGGCGTCCTGGGTACTGAAGTTCCAGCGCTTAACGCCGCCAGCGAACCCTTTACCCTTGGAGGAGCCAGTGACATCGATCATCTGACCTGCCTCAAACCCCTCAACAGTCACCGCGGAACCCGCCTCAAACTCACCAGCTTCAGCACGGAATTCCCAGACACCACGACCCGCCTCAACACCAGCTTTCGCGAAATGACCGGCTTGCGCCTTGGTCACGCGGCTGGCACGGCGCTCACCTACAGTTACCTGTACGGCCTGATAGCCATCTGATTCTTCGGTCTTGACCTGGGAAACCCGATTAGGGCTAACCTCAATCACAGTCACCGGAACACTG
>NZ_LWFX01001090.1:0-5934 GCF_001635175.1 Alcanivorax sp. HI0083
GAGGAATTTTTCCGTCCCGGAACGGGCAATCGTACCCAGGTTATCCACTACCTCATCCTGGCCCATGCCAATGCCGTTGTCGGTAATGGTCAACGTGCCCGCGTCCTTGTCCACTTGCAGGGTAATGCGGGGTTCACCACCTTGCTCCAGCAACGCAGGATTATCCAGCGCCTGGAAACGTAACTTGTCGCACGCATCCGACGCATTGGAAATCAGCTCCCGCAAAAAGATTTCCCGGTTGCTGTAGAGAGAATGAATCATCAAGTGAAGAAGACGGGATACTTCTGCCTGAAATCCATGGGTCTGTTTTTCTGCTGACACGATTGGCTCCTGAACCTGCGGGTAATGTTGAGAAACAGATATGGGCAAACCGGGGGTTTTCAAGGTGCGTCACTGAATTGAGTGATAAGCGGACCTCAAGGCCCGCCTCACTATTCAACCCTGGCAAATCGCCGAACGCCGAATGCACAACGCCAGATACCTTTGTTCAAAATCTGGAATGTGGGGGCTTTTTCTTCTCTTTATACGGAGGATCTCCAGTCCATCCCCGGCATTCGCCCCAGGAAGGCTTCAGAAACAACGCCAGCCACCCGGCATCCACCCTGGCGCTGCACAAATCACCATTGGACAGGCTGGGCCAGCTTAACGACTGGTCAGGTGAGACAGGGCAGAATCCAGATCCGGGAAACGGAAAATGAAGCCCTGCTGCTCCAGGCGCCGGGGGTAAACCCGCTGGCCGCCAATCAGCATGGAGGATTGCTCTCCCAAGCCCACTTTGAGTGCGGTGGATGGCACGCGCAGCAGCGCCGGGCGTTTCACTTGTCGGGCAAGGGTGTGGTGAAACTCTCGCTGGGTTACCGGGGCCGGTGCGCAAGCATTGAAAACACCATCTACCCCTGGGGTTTCCAACGCCCGAACCAGCACCGCCACCATGTCGTCAATGTGCACCCAGCTCAGCCACTGGTTGCCATCACCAAGCATGGCGCCAAGCCCAAGCCGATACACTGGCAGCAACTTGCTCAACATACCGCCATCGCTACCGAGCACAATACCGGTGCGCACCAGACACAGCCGAACCCCCTGTCGCGATACCGGCCGGGCTGCCTGTTCCCAGGCATCACAGAGCAAATAACCGAAATCACGCTTGCGGGCGGGACTTTCTTCAGACAATTCCGCGTTATCTGCATTGCCATAAAAACCCACGGCTGAACCGGAAACCAGCACCGCCGGTTTACGGTCCAGCCGGGATACCAAACTCACTACGGCTTCGGTGACCCCCACCCGTGAAGCAAACAGCACCTTCTTGCGCCGCTCGGTCCAGCGCCCGGCAAACAGGCTTTCGCCAGCCAGGTTCACGATGCCATCAATCGCCGCATCACTGTTGATATCATCCAGAGATGTGACCAGGCGCGTCCCTTCCGGCAGCACGCGAGCCGCTTTTCGGGGTTTCCGGGTAAGAACGGTCAACTCGTGGCCATGGGCTGCCAATCGCCGGCAAAGATGCTGGCCAATAAACCCACTGCCACCTGTTATCAGTACCTTCAACGGGTTGCCTCAATATGGCGAATACTGTCGATATCGTAAAAGTACTCCATATTGCCCGCGCCCAACGGCACACTCAAGGTCAGGTGATCGTCGGCTACTGCCTGCAAAATTCCGGTGCGACTGGGCCCCTCATTGGCCTCAATAGTCACATTTTTTCCTAGCAGCGCCTTGAGCTCGCTGTTCGCAACCGCAGCCGGTTCTGCCGGTTCCGCGGGCGCCGATTCCACCGCTTGGCTCGGGGTAGACGGCGAATCCGCCGGCTCATCCGCCGCCGACTGATCCCCACCAGGCACCGTTAACCTCACTCGCTGGCCGGAAGACAGGGTCAGGGACTGTAATTCATCGGCCCCCACGCTGCGCTCCACATTACCGCTGCCCACATTCATTACCAGCCACAGGCGGTCGCCATCCACTTTGCGCAGCACCCCCTCCAGGGTCCGCCCGCCCGTGGTTTCCAACACCACCGACTGGTTTTCATACGCCACCAATTCCGGGAACGTCTGCATAATCGGTTCTGGCGCAGCCCGTTCCGGTTCAGCCGGTTTCTCGGCACTCGGGGTCACCAGCTCCAGCCCGCCCTCTTTTGCGGGTGTGGTAACACGGGTTTCCATGGAGCCAGCAACCACGGCCCAGCCCACGTCACTCTTCTCCAAACGTACCGTGCGTTCCTGCACAGCCCCATTACTCAATTCCACCACGGCCATTACCTGGCCGCTATTTTCCGTGCGCCGAAGGGTCACATGGCGGGCCTCAATCGTGCTCACGGCCCCTTCCGGGAACTGGGTTCGCAGAAACTCCTCCGCCACATAGGCCAGAGTATCTTCATGATCAAAGTACAGGTCGACCTGGCCGTTACGGTAACGCAGGTGGTTTGTGTGCGCGGTAAAGTCCCCGGCCAGATAGCTCTTGAAACTATCCGGCATGACCAGCACAAGGGAACCGGAAAGCTGCCCCGTATCCAGCGGCGCCAAAGCCAGCTCCATACGATAGCCACCGTCAAAAATGCGAGTCTCCGGGTAATCCTGGTTCTTCGGCTTCCAGGAGAGGTGCACCACAGGACCATCCTCATCCGACGGGCCTACAATCAATGTTCTGCGTTCGGTGATGTCTTCCGGGTTCCAACCCAGCAGAATGCGTACCTCCAGGTCAGCCAGAAACCCTTCGCCCTGGCTCAGGGTCATTACCCCATCAATCAGGGCAACGCGGTCGTAACGGAATGTCTCTCCATGCAAACGCCCGGTCAGGCGCTTGCCCTGTCTTGCGACAACCAACAGTGCAGACTCTTCCGAGGAAACAAACGCGGTGCTGCTGGCTTTTTTCTCGCCACGCAGCACCTGACCGCTCTGGCTGGATACCGGCTGCACGGAAGCGTCTCCCGCCAGGCTGCCGCCTGTGACCACGAACAGGCCTATGCCCACCGCAGTGGTCAGCACCGCTGCTACACGGCCCAGCGCCCACCAGCGATAATATTCCCAATGACTTTGCACCTGCCCCAGGCTTACCAGCGGCACCAGAAAAAAAAGCGAGCTGTGGCCCCGGCTACCGGCTTCATGCATCAGCCCCAGCGTGGTGATGATGAGTGCGCTTACCCCAACAATAATCAGCAGTTCTGCCATATTCTTATTCTCTCCACGGGTCGTCGCCCTACCGATAACCGGCGAACAGCCCCCACTTTACAAAGCCTTTTGCGGGCATTCCAGCACTTAAGTTACTGATTTTTCTATTAGAGTGAAGGGCATGATATGCATCACATTTAGCCCTCCCGAACCGCCCGCTGCAAGCGCTTATTGATTACAGCCCTGACCTTCCGCCCGGATGTTCTGTGCCACTCATCATTGAAAAGAAAAAAAAACTTGTAAGGCCGAAAGTCTGAGGATATACAGGCGCTGAGGAGATTGGGAAACCGGGGGTCCGGACCTGATTAGCCCGTATAACAGGTTGTTTGAGGAGGTCAGAAAGGAGGCCACCATGAGTAACCATCGTAATGAGCAAGACCTTGATTCGGAAGATCTGCTGATGAACGAAGATTTCGATATCCTGGATGACAGTGTGGATGAGGAAGAGCAGGAAGAGCGCAGCGCTCGCAGCCGCTCTTTCAATATGGACATGCGCCATCGCATCGAAGATCGGCTGGAAGAGCGGCGTCTGAAGAAGGAACTCAATGAATACGAGTCCTTCGACCTGGACGACGACCTCCTCCACTAAGCCCACAAAAAAGGCCGGCAAATGCCGGCCTTTTTTGTATCGCTAGCGGCGGGTTTACCAGCCGGTCGCTTCTTTCACAGCTTTACCGATTTCTGCCGGGTTGCGCACGGTTTTCACACCCGCCGCTTCCAGGACAGCAAACTTCTCGTCAGCCGTGCCCTTGCCACCAGCAATAATGGCACCAGCGTGGCCCATGCGCTTGCCTGCAGGAGCCGTTACGCCAGCGATGTAGCTGACCACCGGCTTGGTGACGTTCTCCTTGATATAGGCAGCCGCTTCATCTTCTGCGGTACCGCCGATCTCACCGACCATCACGATAGCTTCGGTCTGCGGGTCATTCTGGAACAATTCCAGCGCATCAATGAATGTCATGCCAGGAATCGGGTCGCCACCAATACCAATACAGGAAGACTGACCAAAACCCAGCTTGGTGGTTTGGTTAACCGCTTCATAGGTCAGGGTACCGGAACGGGAGACAATGCCTACCTTGCCAGGTTTGTGGATATGGCCCGGCATGATCCCGATCTTGCACTCACCCGGAGTAATTACCCCAGGGCAGTTCGGGCCGATCAGACGAACGCCGTCCATGCGGGAGATATACTCTTTGACGAAAAGCATATCCAGTGCAGGAACCCCTTCAGTAATGCAGACGATCAGTTCGATGCCGGCGTCTGCAGCTTCCAGAATGGAGTCCTTGCAGAACGGTGCAGGCACGTAAATCACGCTGGCGGTGGCGCCGGTTTCAGCCACGGCTTCTGCCACGGTGTTGAATACCGGCAGGCCCAGGTGCGTCTGGCCGCCTTTACCCGGGGTGACACCACCCACCATCTGAGTGCCATACTCAATGGCCTGTTCAGAGTGGAGTGTGCCCTGGCTGCCGGTGAAGCCCTGGCAGATAACCTTGGTGTTCTTGTCGATCAATACGCTCATGCGGCACCTCCCACTGCTTTCACTACCTGTTCGGCAGCATCATCAAAACTTTGTGCGGCAATGATGTTCATGCCGCTTTCTGCCAGCTTCTGGGAACCCAGCTCCGCATTGTTACCTTCCAGACGAACCACAACCGGGACCGTCACGCCCACTTCTTCCACGGCACCGATAATACCTTCAGCAATCAGGTCACAACGGACAATACCGCCAAAGATGTTCACCAGAACGCCTTTTACCTGATCATCAGACAGGATGATTTTGAACGCTTCGGTAACGCGCTCTTTGGTTGCACCGCCGCCCACGTCGAGGAAGTTGGCCGGCGCACCGCCTTTCAGCTTCACCAAATCCATTGTGCCCATGGCCAGGCCCGCACCGTTCACCATGCAACCGATGTTGCCGTCCAGCGCCACGTAGTTCAGGTCCCACTCGGCAGCACGACGCTCACGCTCGTCTTCCTGACTGGGATCGTCCAGTGCCTTGATGTCCGGGTGACGATACAGTGCGGAGCCATCCACGTTGATCTTGGCGTCCAGGCAGTGCAGATCGCCCTCATCGGTAATCACCAGCGGGTTCACTTCGATCAGCGCCAGGTCCTTGTCGATAAACAGCTTGGCCAGACCCACAAAGATCTTGGCAAACTGATTGACCTGCTTGCCTTCAAGACCCAGCTGGAACGCGATCTCACGAGCCTGGTAGGGCTGTGCGCCCACCAGCGGGTCGATTTCCGCCTTGAGAATTTTCTCCGGGGTTTCTTCTGCGACCGTTTCGATGTCCACGCCACCTTCGGTGGAGGCCATGAAGACAACACGGCGGCTGGCACGATCCAGTACCGCACTCAGGTACAGTTCTTTGGCAATGTCAGTGCAGGTTTCCACCAGAATTTTTGATACCGGCTGGCCGTGTTCATCGGTCTGGAACGTTACCAGGTTCTTGCCCAGCCACTGCTTGGCAAACGCCGCCGCATCTTCCGGGGTATCCACCAGCTTCACACCACCGGCCTTACCACGGCCGCCCGCGTGAACCTGGGCCTTCACGACCCATTTGTCACCACCGATCTCTTTCGCCTTTGCTGCGACCTCTTCCGGGGTATCGCAGGCAAAGCCGGTAGAGACTGGCAACCCATAATCAGCAAAAAGCTGTTTTGACTGATACTCATGGAGATTCATGCCAATACTTCCATCATCAATGAATTAGTGGCGCCCTGTTCAAGCGCCGTTATCGCTGCCGTTCAAATGTCGCACTATTTCTTGCGAC
>NZ_LWFX01001091.1:0-11833 GCF_001635175.1 Alcanivorax sp. HI0083
TCATTTTTACTAACGCTCGCATAGCCGATTGGTGACGGCCCTACAAAATCTTGTTGAGCAACCCCAACACCGACTAAAAACTCTACATCATCTTTTGTTTCAATTTCATCTATGTCAACAACGCAAATTTTCTTCTCTGGTTCTGAAGATTGCACCAGTTCGTATAGCTGCTCTTTGCAATAACGCAATACTCTGGCAGGAATTTTCCTTTTGGTGGAATGAATTGCTTTATAAACTGGAAGGAAGTCGTTAGTTTTAACTAACACTAATGGTATCTGTATTCCATCAATAGTTAAATAAGTGTCCGATATGTTTGGCTCTTCTCCTGCGGACAATCGCTGGACGAAAATCAGGTTTTTCCTCAGCTGCTCAATATTATCTTTCCCAATGCAGCCAGATATTGCCTTTAACAAACTGCTAATATTTTCATCCGAAATTGAATACCCAATAAATACAACGGGATGCTCAACAAACAAAGTTATTAATTTTGCTGCCAAGTAGGTGTTCTTTTGGTCAAAAGAATTATAATCAGAATCAGTAAGAACCAATGAATCTGAGTTAGTTGAACACCCGTGAATCTTGTATATCTCACCTATTTCCTGAGGATTTGAAAACAATAACTCTTCTTGTCCGATATACGTTTTATACTCCGGGAAAAGTTGCTCAATAAACATATCCCAATTGGTTGTAATAACGCCATCGACATTCAAGTTGGCTAGCAATTTAACCTCTTCAGAATAATCAGACTCTTTTGCTTTAGACTGATCTAGAGTAGCCAAGTAGTTACAAACCTCTATGCGAAGCGCAGATGTCTCATTTTTAATTTTTGATTTAAAGCGCTCCACACTTTTCTCATATTCTGGCGCAGCCCACCAATGTTCATTGAAGTCTTTTGCTAATAGAGCGGCTACTTTTGGATAATTCCCATTCGCGGAGGACAGATAATATTCGAATGGCTTCCCTGTCACGCAAAACTTGCTAAGCAGCCCCTTCCAGTCCTCCAGCCCCAAATATCTCCTAGAAAATCCAGACCCCAAAAAAAGAAAAGGCCCTGCTGATCGGCTTCGAAATATTTCAACTAAATTATTTTCTATATCCATATTTGTTCTCGTTCATAGCCTAATCATTCAAAGAACGTTTAACGCTTTTCTTCAGTTGCCAAAAGAACATTGAGGGTCAGGTCTTTCATCGTGCACTCGAATGAACGATGAAAGACCTGACCCCAAAGGTCGCTACGAAACATAACGCCAAGCTTTTTGCCGAGCGGCGTAGCCGCGAGTCAAAAACAGCGCTTTGCTATACCTTTAATTCCATTATTTTCTGCGACTCGTTAACTATAGAGTCTCTGTGTTTTCGGATTACGGGAATACTACTCTCAAGAAATCTGTCTATAGATTCAGGGCGCAAAGGATCTGGTATTTTATCAAAATACTCAGAAGCAAATTTCGATATTTTCTTCTGTATTTGATCAGGATAAAAGATCAAATTGTTGTCAACTTCATCTTTAAATTTTTTGGATCCCATTACAGTGGCACCGTAAATAGCAGCCTGGAAACCCTGGTGAATTTCCGCAGGAACTTTTCCGTTCGAATTATGCCATAGTTGATCAAAAGGTAGTTTTAATGTATCCCGATATTTTATCGCAGATTCAGCACTCTTAAGAATTTCAGATACACTTCTTGTTAAAGAACTCAAAGATGCGATCCGATCTTCGTAAAACATTTTCGCTAGTTCCGTATTGCGTTGCTGCCTTATGTTATAGGCTTGAACCAATAAACTCGCTAGCGCAACGACTCCCGGGACCGCAATGGCAAGCGCTGATGTGCTATCTGACATTATTTATATCTCGTTTAGTTGTAGGCATAACGCCCGCAGCACGCGCGGCTTTGGAATGGAGGCGAAGCCGCAATGGAAAAGACGTAGCCGTGACTGCGATTGTTAGCCCTTTTCACTGAAGTTTGCTGTCCAAGTAATGCAGAATCGTTCTGCTTGCATTGCATACGAGCTCCGCATCTGCCTCCGAAAGCAGATTTTCATTTGCATGGGCCACACTCGCGTGGTTTCTCAGCTGATTCAGCGTATCTAAAACTGAAGAGAAGGACTTTAAGATTCGGTCAATTTCCGCTGACCAGTGACCGCCACTATTCAAACTTGGATGGGATTTCCGAAGAGCCTTATATAGCGAGGTAATCGTAGCATCCTTATCCACAGTGATTCCCGCCGCTTCACACTGGCTAAGGAAGTAGCCATGTAGCGCGGTATGCACCCTATCAACTCCGCTCGTGGCGCCTGATGTCGCTAGCAATGCCTCAGTATCTTTAAGCGCTCTCTCAACAACATCTCTGGCAGAGAGAGTTGGTGGCACAAACGTTGGAGCCAAGCCCTCTGGTTTTAGTCCAATTTCACGCATTAGTGCCGAGTGATTGCTCCAAAGCCAGTCCGCAGCTTTCTCGTTTTCGAGAAAACATTGCAAATCTTCGACATCATCGTTTAACAGAAACTCGATAGCCTGAAATACACAGGAGCCGTAATCGTCGTCACCCCAAGAAAGGCTGCGCAATAAACGAGAATGCCCTCGGATGTAATCGATTTGCCCAGCCTTATATCCGACCTCTTTCCAATCTGCGGCATCAAAAGTTTCAACAATAGCTTTTTGAAGGGCCAGAACCACCTTCCCCCGTAATTTACTATCTTGTTCTAGGCTCTCGAACATATGCTCTCTCACGGGGCTAACGCCGCAATCACGCGCTTGTCGCGTGCATTGCCTTGTTAATGGCCTCTTTGTTGAAGCCGTTAAAAATTTCCCTCGCCAGGGCCCTGTGATTCCCTTCTGATTCGTGAAAGTGAATCTCTGTTTGAAATTTGGGCCACTGGTTGAATTCCGACCGATACAAGTAAACAACTTCAGACTCTATGCACTCCAAAGCATAGAATTCTTCCTCTTCAGGACATTCGTTTAGAACCCAGATATGAAGAGAGGCCTCAGCCAGTTCCTTCCTCCAGCGATACCCCCAATATCCTCCTGTGCCGTCTGCTTTAAAACCAAGCCGCATGCGTGCGCTCATTCCCTGAACGGTCTGCCCAATATAGATAAGTGAGCTGCTGTGGGAAAACACATAAAGCTTGGGACCTCGAGTAGTAACTGGCGCCAAAAAGGTACGCCTTCCCTCTGCACTCAGAACAGAATAGCTATCGTCTCCATCCACTGAGACCTGGTATGCATACGGACCTTCAAGTTTCAAAGGTGATCACCCCCGAATCCATTAACGCCGCCAGCACGCGCGGCTTTGTAGTGGAGGCGAAGCCGCAACGGAAAAGCCGTCGCCGTGCCTGGCCTGGTTAGGTGCTTGTTGATTCTGGACTCCCATCGTCCACCTTCTTGAAAGTCACATGATCAAGATACTCTTCAATGGAGATTTCTTCAGCATCAAGGCGTTGACATGCTTCGCCCGTAGTGCAGAAGGTCATTTTATGCTCTTTGGAACTCGTCAGATATCGTAGTTCAACCAACCTCGCCTTTGAGCTTCGCCATAAGGGAATAAGAAGATGGCTCGCATGAATGAGCCGCTGTTGGGTGGTTTCGTGAAGGTCGAGTACAGTTGTTCTTGCCGATGAGTCATTCTGCGATAACTCAATGACCCTAAACCCCTGCGTGCTAACTCCAGAAACAAACGTCATCATGTGAACATCTGAGCGGACCTCCGTTTCTCGAAGGTACGGTTTGATATTTTCCCAGCGATCAAAGAAAAACAGCGTTCTAGCGATACTGAGCGCTTGAAACACCGAGAAAAGGCAGATTACTACCGAAAATAGCTCTTCGCGAGAAAATGCAACTTCTGATTCGTTCGGGGGTTCTCCAAAGACACCTATAATGCGTTTCCCCTGAACCCGGGATCTATGGTGCTGCGCTATATTTCTCCATTGATTTAGCCTGACACCCCAAGGGGGCGGCGCGAAGAGATCCGGAACGCCCGCTGTCCGGGATAACTCATCCACAATATTCCCGAGCTTCAATTTTTTGATGTCATCAAAACGTGGATTCTTTCCACGAATGATGCGCACCTGAGCCAAAACATCGCGGAGAAGAGGCTGAACATTTGCCTCAATCAGAGCTCCAATATTTCGAAATACTTCGTACTTAAAGTCATGTAGGTCAAGATCATCCTTTGGCTCCTCAAAATATAGGCTACTCCAATACTCAGATAGACTTTCTGCAATAGCAGGTTCCGATGCGGCACAAAGCTGGTAGCAAGCTTGGGGATTGAGTTCTGATGCATGCCGATAAATTTCCAGCACATGGTTGAATGCGTGCAGCGCCCAAGAATTTTCTTTAAGCCGAACCAAATTAATCGCTTGTGGAGCAAGTACGTCCACAGCGAGTTCCTCCAACCGCTCTAGGCTTGAGAAATACGGTTTTAAGACCTCCACAATGAACGCCTTTATCTGTTCTGGCGTCACCCCAGCTTCGGCCATCGCGACAAATGGATTCACGCGGGCCCCGGGGTCTAAGACTTTCCTCTTAAAGGAACTTGTCACATTCGTACTCTCAACACTTGAGTGCACCTAACAGTTATTAGGAAGCCGGCTCGAATATCCAATGAACGCGCCGGCTTCATATAACAAAATACAAATTTGCATATCGAAAGATAAAAACAGAAAAGTCAGTCAGTTACAAACCGGTCGGTTTACGCATGATTCAATATGTTGACCTCTTCTTTTCCCTGACCCAATAACACTGACCATAAAGACAGAATTATTGAGAATCGGATCCAGCCCAAGTACAAGCAGCGCCCCATAGAGGGAAACAGCCACCGGTTATCAACGCCTGCGTTTGAAAGGAGGGTTGGTGGGATGTATTGGGAAAAGGGCGATGACCCTGCGTCGTCACCACGAAGGGCCGAGAGCACACCGAGAAAAGAGGGTTTTCCTCCGTGAGCTCTGTGCCCTTTGTGGTAAAACCGTTTTTGGCAGTGGCAGATGGAAGGGCAGCTATTCGCTGCCGGTTCTGTCCAGCCCCGGCACATGGCCGAGCAGCAGGGTCGAGGTATTATTCGCCGCCCGGTAGCGGGCCTTCATTTCTTCCAGGTGCTCACGGGCCTCGCCGCGCAGGAAGGGCTCTTCCAGGCAGATGATCTGGTAAACGCCGTGACGCATCAGGGATTCGTCCAGGGCTTCATCCGCCGCCGCGTCCGGGCGCAGGCCATGGACCAGCGATGCCCAGGAGGACATCAATACCCAGGTATTCACCATCAGTCCCTGTAGCTGCTCATCATCCACGTCGATAATGCCGCTGCCGCGCAGTTCACCGTAAATCACCCGCCCCCGTTCCAGTACGATTTCCACAAAGGCCTGATAGCGGGCGGCCAGCTCCGCATCGGCGTGCAGGAAGTGGGTCAGATCGCGATGGAAGAACCGGTACTGCCACATGGACGCCAGCAACCCCTCGAAATAGTAGGTCTTGATGGTCCAGGTCAGCGGCCCCTGGGGGGCTTCCAGAAGGGTCAGCAAGTGCTGGCTATAGCGCTCGAACAGCGCCGCCACAATCGTGCCCTTGTTCCGGAAGTGGTAGTAGAGATTGCCCGGGCTGATGCCCAGGGCCTCGGCGATGTGATTGGTGGTCACATTACGTTCACCCTGCCGGTTGAAGAGGGCGAGGCTGGTGTTGAGGATCCGTTCCTTGGTGCTGGTCATTGTAGGCCAAATGTTGTGATTTCATTACCGCAGGTTGACTCCTAGAGTAATTACTCTAAAAATCAGACTCAAGGTTAATTTTTGATCGGCAATCAGCACTGCCGGTCTTGTCATCATACATAATCCTGAAGCCGCGATTTCAGCGTGGATGGATGGCGTAAGAATTTGCTGTCACAGGGGATTTTCTGAAGAAGCGTCGCATCAGGGAATGCGATCGACTGAAGAAAACTTTCTGTGGCGGCAAAGGCTTGCGTCAGACGCCGCGAGGAAGTCGCGGACTCAGGATAAAAAAAGCCTCGGGAGGCAAGTGACCATGGTCGCCGAAGTCAAAGAACTGCAACGCAACAATACAGCTATCGAACGCATGCACCGCATCTTTGATGCCCAGAAGGCCGCGTTCCGCCAGCACCCTTACCCCAGCGCCGAACAGCGCATCGAGCTGATGGGCCGTTTCAAGCCGCTGCTGCTGGATAACATCGATGCCTGGGTCGAAGCGGTCAGCAACGATTTTTCCAACCGCGCTGCAGACGAAACCAAGCTGGCTGAGATTATGCTCAGCCTGGAAGCACTCAAGTACAACAGCAAGAAGCTGCGCAAGTGGATGAAGGCAGAAAAACGCAGTGTCAGCGCCCTGAGTTGGCCCGGCAAAACCTGGGTGGAATACCAGCCGCTGGGCGTGGTGGGCATTATCGTGCCCTGGAACTATCCGATTCAGCTGGCCCTCGTGCCCATGCTCACCGCGCTGGCCGCCGGCAACCGGGTGATGGTGAAAATGAGTGAAGCCACTCCGCGCACCGGCGCCCTGCTGGAAAAACTGGTCAGCGAGGCGTTTCCGGAAGAGCAGGTGGCCGTGGTCAACGGCGAAGTGGATGTGGCCCAGGCTTTCTCCGAAATGCCCTTTGATCACATGCTGTTCACCGGCTCCACCGCCGTGGGCAAGCACATCATGCGTGCCGCCGCCAACAACCTGACTCCGGTGACGCTGGAGCTGGGCGGCAAGAGCCCCTGCATCATCGGTCAGGACTTCCCCATGAAGGATGTGGCCGAGCGAATTGCCTTCGGCAAGTGCATGAACTCCGGCCAGACCTGTGTGGCCCCGGACTACATCCTCTGCCCGGAGAACCGGGTGCGCGAATTTGTGGACGCCTGGACCGCCCAGGTGAAGCAGTCCTACCCCACCATGGTGAACAACCCGGACTACACGGCCATCGTTAACGAGCGCCAGCTCAAACGGCTGCAAGGCTACGTCAGCGAAGCCCGCGAGAAGGGCGCCGAGGTGATTGAGATCAACCCGGCCAATGAAGACTTCAGCGGCAGCCAGAAACTGCCCCACACCATGGTGCTCAATGCCACCGACGATATGCAGATCAGCCATGACGAAATCTTCGGCCCGCTGATGATCGTGGTGCCTTACAAAACCCTGGACGACGCCATCGATTACGTGAACGAGCGCCCCCGTCCGCTGGCCCTGTACTACTTCGACTGGAACCAGGCCAACGGCGACCACGTCCTCAAGAGCACTCACTCCGGCGGCGTCTGCCTGAACGACACCATCTCCCACGTGGGCGTGGACGACATTCCCTTCGGTGGCATCGGCCCATCCGGCATGGGTGCCTACCACGGCCCGGAAGGCTTCAAGACCTTCTCCAAGGCCAAGGGCATCTACAAGAAGGGCAAGTTCAACGCCACCAAGTTTATCCTGCCGCCTTATGGCCGTGGCATGCACAAGATGATCGACAAATTCATGCTGAAATGATCAGTTTCAAGTTCAAAGTATAAAGTTTAAAAGCGCGGGAAAGGTCTTTGTCCTGGGACGACCACACCCGCGCCATTACCGTTAATCGCGGGCCAGACATTACAAGACTCAACAACCTCAACCGCGTTGTAACTTTCAACTTGCTACTTTCAACTCAAAAAAAGAAGAGTGCGCTATGGACCAGGGAATTAACCGCCGCAGCTTTCTCAAGCTGAGCGCTGCCGGCAGCGCCATGCTTGCCGCCGGTTCCAGCCTTGCCTTGCTGACCGGCTGCTCCAGCAACGATGGCCCCGCTGCGGGCTACCGCCATTTTCGCCAGCAGGACGTAGACCTGCTGACCCCACTGGTCGGCGCGGTACTGGGCCCGGCCCTGACCGCCGTCGGCGCCACCGCCAAAGACGGCATGAAAGCCTTTGACGACCTGCTCGAAGGCGGCATGCCCGGCACCCGTGCCGCCGTGCTTGAAGTTCTCGACCTGATGCAGCTCGGCGCAGCCCGCTGGTATATCACCGGCACCTGGGCCAGCTTTGCTGAGCAGAGCGAAGCAGAACTGCAACAGACACTGACCCAGTGGTCCGCCAGTGAGCGGGGCCTGTCTCGCATGGTTTTCAAAGGGCTGACCCAGCCGATGTTCATGGCCTGGTATGTGAAACCCCAGGCGGCACGCAGCACCGGTTATCCGGGGCCGCCGCAGAACGTTATCGCCTGAGCATCCGGCTTTCACCTCTACTGCACCAGCCAGTCAAGAATAAAAGGACAACGCCATGCAGGACCTGTCAAAACTCAATATCAAGGGCATCAAGGATCCGTGGAAGATCGGCCAGGAGAGCGGCTGGGACGTCATTGATGGCCGCACCGTTTCCTCCGACCGCACCCTGGAAGCCGACGTGGCCATCATCGGCACCGGCGCCGGCGGCGGCGTCAGCGCGGAAATCCTCGCCAAGCGCGGCCTCAAAGTGCTGCTCATCGAGGCCGGAAAGCTGATGACCAACCAGGATTTCTCCCTCGACGAAGGCCAGGCCTATCGCGACCTGTACCAGGAAGGCGCTCTGCGCGCCACCAAGGATGCCGGGATGACCATCCTGCAGGGGCGCACCGTGGGCGGCACCACCGTGGTCAACTGGACCAGCTGTTTCCGCACCCCCCACGAAACCCTGCAATACTGGCACGACGAGTTCGGCGTGCAGGGCCTCAGCCGTGCCCAGCTGGACCCCTGGTTCCAGCAAATGGAAACCCGCCTCAAGGTAGAAAAGTGGGCCATGCCCCCCAACGCCAATAACGATGTGATGAAACGCGGGTGCGACGACAGGGGCTGGCATTCCGCCCTGATTCCCCGCAACGTGAGCGGCTGCTGGAACATCGGCTATTGCGGCATGGGCTGCCCCACCAACGCCAAGCAATCCATGCTGGTCACCACCATTCCCGGCGCCCTGGATCACGGCTCCACGCTGATCCACAGCGCCCAGGCGGACACCCTGATTATCGAAGGTGACACCGTCACCGGGGTGCGCGTGCGGCCGCTGAATGACGACAAGGTACCCACCGGCGCCACCGTGACCCTGAAAGCGAAAACCGTGATTGCTGCCGGCGGCGGCATCCAGAGCCCGGCACTGCTGATGCGCTCCGACGCCCCGGACCCGAATGGTCTGGTGGGCAAACGCACCTTCCTGCATCCCACCAGTTTTGCCTTCGGCCTCTACGACAAGGAAATCGCCCCGTATTACGGCGCCCCCCAGTCCATGTATTCCGACGAGTTCACCTTCAAACACGGCGTGGATGGTCCTGCGGGCTACAAAATGGAAATGATGCCCATGCACCCGGGCCTCTCCAGTGCCTTGATCGGCGGCTTTGGTGAACGGGCACGGGATGAAATCGAGCGTCTGCCCAATCTGGCCGCCTCCATTGCCATGATCCGCGACGGCTTCCATGACGAGAACCTGGGTGGCGTCGTGGAACTGCGTGACAATGGTGAACCGCTGCTGGATTACCCGGTAAATGACTACCTGCTGGAGGGCACCAAGCGGGCCCACCTGAGCATGCTGGAAATGCAATTCGCCGCCGGCGCCAAGGAAGTTCGCCCCAGCCATTCCCACGCCGGCTACTACAAGAGCTGGAAAGCAGCTCGCGAAGGCGTGGCACAGCTGGACTATGCCCCGGTCATCACCGGCCTGGGCAGCGCCCACGTGATGGGCGGCCTGACCATGGGCCAGGACGAGAGCCGCTGCACCGTCAACAGCGACGGCAGCTACAAGCACCTGAACGGGCTCTACATCATCGATGGTTCCGTGTTCCCCACCAGCATCGGCGCCAACCCCCAGCTGTCCATCTACGGCCTCAGCGCTCGCAACGCCTCCGGCCTGGCCGACAAGTTGAAAGCCTGAGCCATACTGCAGGAGGCTGCTTGCAACCGAACCGGTGTCGAGGTTCGTTTGCAAGCAAACTCCGACGGTGGCAACCGCATGCTGTAGCCACATCAATATGAGCCCCAGTCGCCCCCAACACCGGTTCCCGCACGAAAACCACAGGAAGCAGGCGAAGCCGCGCGCCAAATAAGGTATAAGTGCGGCATGAAAACCCCGCAACGTTTACAGCCCCTGGTCGACGACGGTCTCGTCGATGAGGTCATCAGCCGTCTGATGAGTGGCAAGGAAGCCGATATCTTCGTGGTCCGCTGTGGCCAGGACATCCGCTGCGCGAAAGTCTATAAAGAAGCGGCCAAGCGTAACTTCAAGAAAGCCGCCCAGTACCGGGAAGGGCGCAAGGTACGCAACAGCCGCCGCAGCCGGGCCATGGAAAAGGGCTCCAAATTTGGCCGCGAACAGCAGGAGCAAATCTGGCAGAGCGCGGAAGTGGATGCCCTGCGCCTGCTTGCCAGCGCCGGGGTGCGCGTGCCCAAGCCCTACGACATGCTCGAAGGCGTGCTGTTGATGGAACTGGTCACCGACGACGAAGGCGATGTGGCTCCCCGGCTAAGCGAGGTGGTGATGTCCGCCGAGCAAGCCGAGGAGGACCATGCCCTGATGATGCAGTACGTCGTGCGCATGCTCTGCGCCGGCGTGGTTCACGGTGATCTGTCGGAATTCAATGTGCTGGTGGACGACTACGGCCCGGTCATCATCGACCTCCCCCAGGCCGTGGATGCAGCCGCCAACAACAACGCCGAAGCCATGCTCTACCGGGATGTGGACAACATGACCCGCTATTACGGCCAATACGCACCGTCACTGCGCGGCAGCCGCTACGGCCAGGAAATCTGGGCCCTGTATGAAAGCGGGGAGCTGACACCGGACAGCGAACTGACCGGCCAGGTGGACGACGACGAGCACATTGCCGATGTGGATGATGTGCTGGCAGAGATCAAGGCCGCCTTCGAAGAAGAACAGGAACGGCGCGAACGCCTTAGCGGCGACGCAGAGGACAGTGGCTATTGAACCCATCAGATAGGGTGCACTGAGCCTAAGGCGAACTGCACCCTGCGGAAAACCTGAATTCCCGGTATCCCCACCTATCCGTAGGAGCGTCGCTGGCGGCGCGATAGCCAACGCATGGAATCGCGCCGCCAGCGACGCTCCTACGGGAACATGTATCGCTGAGCGACAGGTACGATCAGACACCGGCTGACGTCCGGCGACAGCTCGCCAATCGTGGCGCTGGCCCAGACAAATCCCTGCACCGATACCCCACACAAGAACACTACCAGCAGGAAAAAAATCACCGGCTTGATGCGGGCGCGATTGCCGTACACATAGCGGGTAGGGCGAAATACCTTTTCGCCGGGCAAGGGCGACTGCCCCAGCCGCAATATCTGTAAACTGTGCCGCCCTTCAATGGCCAGCACCACCAATGCCAACCCCAGCGGCAAGCCGATAAAGAGGCTGTAGATCACCAGTTCCAGGCCATTGAGCGAGCCATAGTGATGGCAGTGCGCCGTTTCCATATAGCGCTCGAACCAGGGAAAAAAGAAAAATTCAGTCAGCAGAAAAAGCGGTGCCGCCCAGCCAGCGTGGCACAGTAACCGGACAATACGCTCCCCCTTGCTGTATTGCGGTGCCCACTCGGCCAAGATGGTCTCTCCCCTCCAGCATGTAAATTACTCAGGGGGCATTCTGACAGAAAGGCTCAGTTATCGTCGCGACGCAGCACAAAGAAAAACGGCTGCTTCATGCCTTTCAAGTCCATGATGCCGAGCACGGTATTGTCATCCACCTTGCGGAACACATCGTTGATCGGCAGGTTGTCGTACATCATGGTCGCCGTGGCCACCCCCCGGTAGGTGGTGGTGCGCAGACGCGCGGCGGACTTGCGCCCGGATAGCAACGGCAAGATCCACTGGAACACCTTGCCCACAAACGCCGAATTCAGGAACGGCATCTGATCCAGCAACCC